>JBDGYW010001476.1:0-2618 GCA_039588935.1 Gemmatimonadota bacterium
GATGGCGTCCTCATTCTCCTTCCAGTACTTGTGCGCGACCTCCGAGAACACCTGCTGGTAACGCGTATCCTTGTTAATCTTGATCACTCCGTTCCTCACCGCGGTCTCCTGCTGTTCGACGGTGAGCCCTGTCGCCCCGTGCAGGACTATACCGGCCTCCAATCCCTGTTTCGTGAGCAGGTCGTCGATCTCCTTAACGAGATCCAGCCGCAGCTTCATCTTCTTGCCCTTGCTCACGCCGTGGCTGGTGCCGACCGCCGCTGCGAACAGGTCCACTTTGGTCTGAGCCACGTACTCAAGGGCCTCATCCGGCTTGGTCAGGATGGATTCAGCCGCCTCCACGTCGTCTTCGATTCCCTTTATGCGCCCGATCTCGCCCTCGACAAGAATACCGCGAGGATGCGCCAGCGCCACGACCTCTTTCGTGATCTCTACGTTCCTGTCAAACGGCTCGGCAGACGCGTCGATCATCACGGATCCGACGAGCTCGTTCTCGATCACGTACTTCAGCCAGTCAAAATCTTTCGGCTGGCAATGATCGATATGCGTCGCGATGCCGCAGTTCTTGTACTGGCCGGCTATCTCTCGCACTGTCATGGCCAGGATCTTGACGCCGACCTTCATGTCTTCGGCTGAACCGCTCTCGAACCGGGCCGCACCTGTGCTGATCTGAATCAGCTCGTCGGCCCGCGCCCGTTCAGCGCCTTGCACCAGCCCCTTTATGGCCACATCATTGGCGCAGTTGCTCGCAATGATCCCGTACCGTTCGCGTTTCGCTTTCAGTATAACCTGCTTGAATTGCTCTCCTGTCAGATACATTCTTCACCCCACTCGTTTTGCCTAACTCGGATTCAGCCGCTTTCCTCCCCTAATCGAAGAAGGTCGTTGCCTCATTGTACCGTTCAGGGGGCACCGTCTTCAGTACCCCCACGGCCTGTGCCAGTGGTACGGCGGTGATCTCCACACCCTGCACGCTTGCCATGTACCCGTACTTACCCTCTTCGATAAGGTCAACGACTTTGAGCCCAAGGCGGGTTCCAAGGACCCGATCGAACGCTGAAGGCTCGCCGCCGCGCTGCAGATGTCCCAACACAAAGGATCTCGTTTCGATACCGGTCCGTTCCTCAATCGCATCGGCCAGTGCTTCCGCTACCCCGATGCCCATGCCCAACTGCACGTGCCCGAAGTCGTCCGTTTCCTCAGGACGCTGCACCCGAGCCGCAAGGTTCGGGTCCATCGCCCCTTCCGCAACGGCGATCAGCGTGTAGAGATGACCAGCACGGTGACGCCTCTTGACGATCTTGCACACCTCGTCAGTGTCGAACGGCACCTCAGGGATCAGCACGATATGTGCCCCCCCGGCCATCCCGCCATAGAGCGCTATCCAGCCGGCGTGTCGCCCCATCAGCTCCACGACCACAACGCGGCGATGGCTCTCAGCGGTGGTGTGCAATCTGTCCAGCGCCTCCATCGCCCGGTTGATAGCGGTGTCGAAGCCAAACGTGTAATCGGTCCCGCTGATATCGTTATCAATGGTCTTCGGTACACCGAGGACCTTGCCGCCGGCGTCGCTGAGCTGTCTTGCGACGCCGAGCGTGTCCTCGCCGCCTATTGCCACGAGCACGTCGACATCGAGCTCAGCGAGGTTCCGTTTGACTATCTCAAAACCGTTCTTAACCTTTGCGACGTTAGTTCTTGATGAACCGAGTATAGTGCCGCCTTGCCGGTGGATATCGTCGACCTTCTCGAGGGTCAGGTCCTCGCAGTGAACCCTACTACCTGGTGACCCTTCTTGATCGCCCTTACGGTTACCGCCCTGATAACCGCGTTTAGGCCCGGCGCGTCGCCACCACCTGTAAGTACACCTATCTTCATTTTAAATAAGGAGTTACAGCCCTGTTAGTTGCCTGAGGAACGTGCCCACGATACCACCTCACCAGGCGAGATCTTAACACCAACATCCGGACCTGTCAAGCCACGGCGTGTCGCGTGTCCTCTCGTTTAGTGCCGTGCCTGCGTCTCTGTCGGACGCTCAACCGCGCATTACCGCCATCCGTGAGGGTCAGTTTTCCAGTTGGCCTTCTCCTTTCGCGTTGGCCAGGAGCTTTCCGTCGTCCGTTTCGGCGAACCGCTTTATCAGCTCGTGCACGAGAGCTGCAGGCTCCGAGTTATACACGATCCTGGTGCCCGTGTCCTTCTCTATGGCACGTACGATGTCGCGTATCTCCCTCGTGATACCGCCGGTTCCCTCCATAACGCCGATGACCTTCCCCTCGTCGTACGCGATTGAGAACTCGCCGAGCGTGCCGGACCTGCCTCCGACGATGATGAGAATATCGCAGCTGCGTACCGCGATAACCTCTCTACCCATCAGACCGCTGCCGGTGAAAATCAGAATATCGATGAAATCCACTGGCGAATGGTATTTGTTCACGTGCTCTTCAAGGTCGAGTCCGGGCGATATGCCGACGACCATGCCACCGGCCTCTTTTGCTCCTTTGGTGGCATCGAACGGAAGACCCGGGCATCCGCCAGTGACTATTACACAGTCATGCTCGGCGATCTCTTTACCCAGTTGATACACCTTCTCACGAATACTCTCGCCGAGCTCGCCTCCA
>JBDGYW010001477.1:0-2754 GCA_039588935.1 Gemmatimonadota bacterium
CACGTTCGAAGTCGGATGTTGGATGTTGGAGGTTCACCGGTCATCATTCGTGATGCAATACTGCTAGCGCGGATGGATCGGTTCGAGAGGAATGACCAATGACCAACGAGTCCAATTCGGCACCAGAGGCCGCCAACGCGTCCCGCCCTCTGCCACGCACGATCGGCACCCTCGAGGGATCCCGAAAACTGGAGCGCGTGCCCACTGTGATTGTGATCGACCACGGTGATCTCGCAATGCTCCTGGCACACCGCGTGATTGACGCGATCGAACGGGAGACGGAACGAAAAGGGCACTGCGTTCTGGGACTGGCCACCGGTAGTACTCCAATTGGGATCTACCGTGAGTTGATTCGACGACACAACCGAGGGGAGGTGGATTTTTCCAGCGTCATCGCATTCAACCTCGATGAGTATTTCCCAATGGCACCCGAAAGCATCCACAGCTATCGGCGCTATATGATGGAAAACCTCTTCTCACACGTAAACATCGATCCCGCGAACATTCACATCCCTGACGGTTGCCTCGAGAGGAAAGAACTGCCTGCGCACTTCGAGGAATACGAGGCTGCCATTCAAGAGGCAGGAGGGATCGACTTCCAAATACTCGGCATCGGCAGATCGGGACACATCGGGTTCAACGAACCTGGCTCGTCACCCGACTCGCGCACCGGCCTCATTACACTCGATACGGTTACGAGGAGAGATGCCGCGGCAGATTTCTTCGGTGAGTCCAACGTGCCGCTCGAAGCGATCACGATGGGTATCGCCACGATCCTGGAATCTCGACGGATAGCACTTGTCGCAACCGGGGAGCACAAAGCTGAGATAGTGAAACGCGCAGTAGAGGGAAAGATATCACCTGACGTTTCAGCCACATATTTACAGGAACACTCCGCCGCCACGGTTTATCTGGACCCGCCCGCCGCTGCCGAACTAACGCGGGTCAAGACGCCGTGGATGCTCCAAAGCGTGAAGTGGACACCACCTGTTACCGAACGCGCAGTCGTGTGGCTCGCAGAACGCACGGAGAAGGCGATTCTCAAACTCTCCGGGAGATATTCAACAAGCTCACAAGCAAGATCAGCGGTAAAAAGAACCTCGCCCGCGGGAAGCGCGTGCTGGTATTCTCGCCGCATCCGGACGATGACGTAATCTCCATGGGCGGGATCCTGAGGAAGCTGTGGGAAAATGATAACGAAATCACCGTAGCCTACATGACGAGCGGGAACATCGCGGTATTTGACCACGACGTCTGCCGACATCTCAGCTTCGTGGAGCGCGCGGCAGAAACACTGAGCCTGGACAGGCAACAGGCTGGCGCCATACGACACCAAATCGAGGATCGATTCAAGGACAAAGAAGCAGGCGAAGTAGACTCAGATACCGCTTTGAACGTCAAGCGGTTCATACGTGAATCGGAGGCAATCTCAGCAATCGCTTCTCTGGGACTCCCACCGTCGGCTGCGCGTTTTCTGAATCTTCCGTTTTACCGAACTGGCGAAGTACGCAAGCGACCAATAGGTGAGGAAGACATCGAGATCATACACGCGCTGATCGATGAGATACGTCCGGAAATCGTGTTCGCGGCGGGGGACCTTTCAGACCCTCACGGCACACACCGAGTGTGCAAGGAGGCTGTCGAACGGGCTCTCGCCAGGTACGGTGGAGATCGACCTGAGGTCTGGTATTACCGCGGTTCCTGGCAGGAATGGTCTATGGTGGACGCAGACGTATTGGTCCCGCTCTCACAGGAGGAGCTGAGAGCAAAGATCCTGGCGATATTCAAACATCAATCGCAAAAGGACGTGGCGCTGTTTCCCGGCGGCCACGACGACCGTGAATTCTGGGAACGGGTAGAAGCGAGGAACCTGGAGACGGCGGCGCGAGCGGACAGGTTGGGCCTGGCTGAGTATTACGCGATGGAAGCATTCAGAGTCGAGCTGCCGGGCACTGAGCGGCCGGCATTCTAACGTCTACATGTCGGCGGCGTAGCCCATCCGCCTGACCTTCACCAGTTCCGCGACCACCGAGACCGCGATCTCGGCAGGTGTATCTGCACCGATGTCGAGGCCGATCGGAGTCTTGACCCTGGCTAGTGCCTGATCCGGAACCCCTGCCGCTTCCAGCGCCCTGAATATCACTGCACGTTTGCGCCGACTTCCCAGCATACCTATGTACTTGGCCGACGACTCCGCAATGCGTTCGACGATGAACGCGTCGAAGTTGTGCCCGCGGGTCGCGGCAAGCAGATAGTCGTCTTCATCGAACCTCAACCCATCGAACAAAGCGCGGAAGTCTTCTACTTTGACCTCGTTCGCCCAGGGCACCCGCTCCAGGTTTGCGAACTCCTCGCGGTCATCACATACGACAACGTGAAAGCCAACGCCGCTCGCCACCTTTGCAATTTCCACGCCCACATGACCGGCGCCGAAGATCACCACTCGAGGCTTCCGTGCCACTGACTCTACCAGTGTACCCGCTTCCTCATCGAAGTAGGTGGATCTCCCTTGGCTCGCCGAGTCATCGTGCGAGCCTGGAACCTCGAAATCACCGACGGTCAGCAGTTCGCGCCCCGTCCCCGGCGCCTCTGTACCTCTGCTCCGCTCCCGCTCCTCCCGCCTGAAGAACTCGACGGCCTTCCTGGGCCCACTACCCCAATCAACTCCCGTATAAACAACCACCGGAACCCGGTCCCGAACCGCCTCCGCTACCCGGGCGTATAACTCGAGCATCGACTGTACAGCCACGACCG
>JBDGYW010001478.1:0-2505 GCA_039588935.1 Gemmatimonadota bacterium
GCCCAAATCGACCCGGCGGTCAAAGCGGCAACCGGAATGGAAACCTTCACCAAGCCCGAGAAGGTGATCTGGGCTGGTGTCGGGGATGTAGTCGGCACGCCAACTTTGGCGTTGACCTTCATTGGGCAGAAAGGATCACCCGAGGGCGGCGACTATGACAAGTGGCTGTTTGTCGTCGACACAGGGACCGGCAAGATTCTTTACAAAGAGCACTTGATCATCATGACGGACGTGACCGGCAATGTCTCGGGAATGGCCACTCAGGGTCCCAAGGCCGACTACTGCTCACCTGAGGTCCTGACCCCCATGCCGTGGGCCACTGTGAGCATTCCGAGCGACAGCTTCGCCGATACCGACGAGAACGGCGACTTCACCATTCCCCACGGCGGCACCACGGCGGTGACTGTGGAGTCGCCCATGAGCGGGAACTACTTTTTCGTGTTTGACGCTGCCGGCCCCGAGGAGGTGCTGACCCAGGCGGTGACCCCGTCGGAACCAGCCAACTTCACACATAATGAGCTCAACACCGACGACGACGAGTTCGTTCGGGCCCAGGTTAACGGCTATATCCAGGCCAACATCGTTCGGGACTTCATCCTTACGTACAACCCGGGTTACCCGATCATTTCAACCCAGACGAACTTCCCAGTTCGTGTCAACCGCCCTGCTGGTGATATGTACTGCCCGGGGAACGCGTGGTACGATTATAGCTCGATCAACTTCTGCCGGGAGGCCGGCGGTTACGCCNCTATTGCGGCGGTAGCCTCCAGGGTCAGTATGGCGAGGGCATGAGCGACTCGATCGCTATGCTCATTGCCGACGATCCGATCACGGGGTACGGGTTCTTCTATGGCAACTGTAACTCCGGCATCCGAACGGGGGCCAACGACCTTCAGTACCCGTGCACTGGCGGAGACCACTATTGCGGCCAGCTCCTCTCTGGGTGCATCTGGTCTACTCGTAATGAGCTGTCCACCTATCCGGACGACCTGGATATTCTTTCCGACCTGACGGTGAACTCGATCCTTTTGCATGGCGCGAGTGCGTCGATCACTCCACAGATCACCATTGACTTCCTGACGCTCGACGATGACGATGGCAACATCGGCAACGGCACGCCGCACCGGGATGAGATCTGCGCCGGGTTCGGCGCCCACAGCATGGACTGCCCCCCCCTGGATATCGGCATGTGGGTTACTCCTGAAGAAGGCTTCATCTCCGAAGGACCCAGTGGAGGTCCGTTCGCTCCGGATAGCAAGGTATACACCGTAGGGAACCTGGGGCCAGGCTCGATCCTTTACAGTGTGACCAACACCCAGCCCTGGCTAGATATCACTAACGGTTCTGGTTCGTTGCCGGAAAACGAGACCATCGACGTTACTGTGTCGATCAACACGAATGCCAACTCTCTCCCCGGTGGGCTGTCCTACGATGATGTGGTCAGCTTCGTTAACACGACCGACAATGTAGGCGATACCACCCGCGATGTCTCCCTCCGCGTGGGCTATGACCAGGTTTACTTCTGGCCGCTGGATTCCGATCCCCAATGGACCATTGAAGGGACCACTGAAGATGGGTGGGCCTTCGGCCAGCCGACCGGAGGTGGCGGCGAATACGGTGGGCCGGACCCCACGAGTGGGTATACTGGGGACAACGTTTACGGATACAACCTGAACGGCGACTACCCGAACAACCCCTTGTGGCCCTTGCCCTGGGAGGAGCACCTGACCAGCAAGGCCATTGACTGCAGTAATCTAACCCAGGTCTCGCTGAGGTTCTGGCGTTGGCTGGGGGTCGAACAGCCCATGTGGGACCATGCCTATGTCAGGGTCAGCAATGACGGAACCAATTATACGACGGTGTGGGAGAACACGGCCGAGGTCACCGACTCCGCGTGGACCCAGGTGGAGTACGACATCTCATCTTTAGCTGATGATCAGTCCACCGTCTACCTGCGCTGGACCATGGGTCCCACCGACACGGCATGGACATACTGCGGGTGGAACATTGACGACATCCAGATCTACGCCTTTGGTGGTCAAGAGACCTGCGACGACGGTATTCTGAACCAGGATGAGGAAAGGATCGACTGCGGCGGGACGAAATGCGCACCGTGCGAGTGCGTGTCGGACGTCGAGTGCGACGAGGGCGACTTCTGCAACGAAGCCGAGACCTGCGATGCCTACGGCCACTGCCAGGCAGGGACGCCGGTCGAGTGCGATGACGGCAATGTCTGTACAGATGACTCGTGCGACTTAGCTACAGGCTGTGTGAACACCAACAACACGGCCCCGTGCAGTGACGGGGATGCCTGCACAACAGACGATACGTGTGCGGCTGGTGCGTGTGGTGGTTCGGCTCTTGATTGCAATGACGGTAACGTGTGTACGGATGACTCGTGCGACGTAGCTACAGGCTGTGTGAACACCAACAACACGGCCCCGTGCAGTGACGGGGATGCCTGCACAGCAGGCGATACGTGTGCGGCTGGTGTGTGTGTAGGTG
>JBDGYW010001479.1:0-2716 GCA_039588935.1 Gemmatimonadota bacterium
CTGGAAGTAGCTACATCCCAAACAGCGGAAATCAGTCCCCTACGGTGTTGGAGTGGGAAGGCGCAGCGGGATCGCCAGTGATCTGGGCGTATGGAAACGATGGGCTCACGTTTCAGGACTTCGATATTCATACAGAAGGTGCAGCAGCGAACACAGCATCCGAGGCGATCGTTCTCGTAGGGGACAACGACGCAAACCTTGGATCGTCTGGTCTGCAATTCGAGCGCATGGCGATCGGCGGTATCACCGCTGGGGTGAACACAGAGACCGGCATTCGCATGACCTGCGCGGAAGAAGATGCGTGCGCTACGTCGACGCAGGCTACTGCTTTTTGCACAGGTATAGGAACGCCGCTTGCGTGTTGCACGGGTCTTGGTACTGGCCCGACTTGCACTAACGGCGATCAAGTCGACATGGTTGCGATTCGCAACGTGAAGTTTCGGAATGTGGGAGTCTGCATCGATCAGGACACGGGGCAGGCAAAATCGAATGTGGCCAACAACGTCCTTTGTCAGTACGACACCGATGGCCTGAAGATTCAAAAGGGTAGTTTCAGTTTTCTGGACGGTGCTCTCATGGATCAGGGTGCGAGTGCGTCGAGCCGTGCTGTCGTGATTGGAGACCATGTCGGAGGATCGGCTTGGGGCGCCGATCAGGTCATCATCGGGGGAACCCACATCGAAACAGGAGCGCACGTCTTCGTATCTGATAAAGCAGGGTACGGGTTCTGGGGAGACATTCTACGATTCAAGGACAACCGAATCCGCTTCACTGCGACAGGCAAGAATCTTCTGGACATCGTAACGTCGAGTATCGTTCAGGTAGATGGGAACTATATCCACAGTTCTGCGGACATGACGGAAAACGTGACGGTGGTCCAAGGACCACGAAATCCTCCCGACGTCTATTCCGGGCTGGGACGCTTGATCTGGAACGCCAACCAGCTTCGCCAGGATGCGACGAGTACGATCCTGGATTTCTCGGGAACCGACGTCCCCATTACGAAAAACGACACGAGACGACATCCAGGCTGCCATTGAAGCGTCATGTGTGCAGACTGCTGCGAACACGAGATCCTGTAGTACCGTCGTGCTCCCGCGTGGGATTTTCAACATCGATGCCACACTGACGATCGGCGAGAACGGTGCGGACGATGGTATGTGGACAGGGCTCAATTTGATCGGCCAGGGGAGCGGCCATCCGCGGAACGGACTGGCGGGGCATTCGGCTGCCACTGTACTTGCAGCGACCGACACGCTCGGTGATGACCCGATCCTGATGATTCAGGGATCGTTCGGCTTTGAGATTTCCGACATTCACTTCTGGGGCGACGCGGAAGGTACTGGCACGGTTGGCGTTGCGGACGATATCTCCGACACGGCGATCCTTATCGCGCCGGACGACGATGACGGCTCCCCCACTCCTGCTTATCGGCAGAAGCGCGTAGTGAACGGCGTTTATCGCAGACTCTCGTTCAGCAACTTCGATGGCGCAGCCGTTCTTTTCGGCTGCTACAACGGAACGACGTTTCCTGCAAGCTACGAATGTACGGAGACACTCACTCAGTCCGAGCATCATTACTGGGAACAGCCGTACATGTCGGATGCGGTGACATTTATCAAGATGGACAACACGCAGACGCAGAACACGGTATTCGATTCACTTTATCTCGACGGGTTCTCCACGAATCCCAGCTCGCCCTACGCAATAGGACCGTTGATCGAAGTCGAGATGGGATACTTTCATTGCATTGGGTGCGGAATCGTAGGTAACACCGATCAGGACATGATTCGCATCGAGAGCGAGTCTGGAACGAGCCGCCATGCGTGTGACGTCAAGATCGACAAGTCCTTTTTTGAGAACTATGACGACGATGCGAGCTTCATTGTAGCGTCTGGTGGGACGCGACAGTGTATCCTCTCTGTGACCGATACATCATTCAACTCAGATGCAGGGGGTACTGGGACGAAGAACCTGACGTGGCTCGACTACAACGAGAGTGGTGTTCTGACTTTCACTGGCAATCGCTTCAAGGAACAAGACGCGGACACAGTTAACCTCACATTCGACGTGAGCGACTCGGCTACGCTGGGATACCCACTCGTCGCAGACATCACTGGAAATACCATACAATCTGGCGGCGGAGGTACGTTGAACGTTAGCTGGAGCATCGATCCGACTGTGGCCGACGGCATGGTTGGGCAGTGGCAAGATGAGTTTGGCAATGCTGTTGTCTCGGAACTTAGTGTGATTTCGGGGACATTTTCATGGGACGACGGAAACTCCGAACTGGACCTCAACACGGACCTGAACATCACCGGCGGACTACAGGCAGACTCACTCGATATCGCCTGCGATGGGACTGGAGGCTGCTTTCTTGGGTTGAAGGACAACAGTGCTACGCCCTCTGCGGCACCAGCAAATAACGTAAAACTTTTCACTCAGGGAATCGGCACAGGCGCGATTCCCGACCTTGTAGGCTACGTGGATGACAATGGATCTGCATGGCATCTTCAAGAGTTGTTGCGCGATAGATGGGCGGCTCGCAGCGTGGCCCTGCCCGGTGTCCCAGATTACACCTCCCCCGGTATGACAGGATTGTGGAGCGAGGGACAAGGAAATGGAAACATCGCAGCTCTGGACACGCCTGCCGCTACTCCCTTTCTAGGGCTTCGTGTTCCTGTTCCTGAAGGGTACAAAATGACGATACGGGATT
>JBDGYW010001480.1:0-3070 GCA_039588935.1 Gemmatimonadota bacterium
GTCAACGTGTTGACGATGGGGTTAACCAGGAAATCAACAAAGTCCAGCACGCCCAGGTCCATGTCGACCTGCGGTGCGCTCGATAAAATAGCAGTCTCTCCGAAAACGACCTGCGGGGTCCCATTGGAACCCAAGGACATCGTCGCCGTTGCGCGCATAACCACGTCGCCGGGGATGTAGACCCGGCCGGCGACCCCCAAAGACTGTTCGCCGGCGCAGTCAAGGTCCAGGTAACCCGTCGCGTCCATCGACACACTCGGACTCACCAGCCCGATTTCGATCGCCATGCCGCCATCGATGAACTGCAACTGGCGCACCGCGATTCCGCCGTGCGTGAACGCTCCGGTTTTCCTGACCCTGTAACCGGTATAGTAGTTCCATTCGTCCCAGAAGACACAGTCGTATGAGTGTCTATCGACTTCTCCGTCGCCGTTCCCATCCGGACTGGCCGTTTTGAAGTTTCCGATCAGGGCATCAAAATCGATTTGGTTCAACGCATGGTTGAGAATGGTCACCAGGTCGTCCATGTCGTTGCGGTCACCGTCGTCGAGCACCCCCTGCCCCAGTTCCATATAGAGCGCGCTGCCGGCCCTGGCATTGGGGTCGCTGACTGTCGATGCCGGAAAGTACGTGGGGCTTCGCAGAAACGACTGCGCAAGCGATCCGATCTGCCCCTTGCTGTTAGTCGCGGTGCCCTGGATAATCGTCATGCCCTGCCGGCTGTTGCGGTCGATGGAGAAGTCTCGACAGTCAACCCCATTCGGCGGGGCGACTGTCTGACCGTCGATGGTGATCGACGTCAGAGCATGCACGTCGTCACAGGCGGTCCCGGCGACTGCCACTGGTGAATCCGCTGCCGTACCGGAATTGAGCATGGATGCCCGGGCGGGAGTCGTGGTGCTGAGACTCGGGCCAATATATCCCGCCGGTTCCACAACCACTTGCGGCGGAGGCGGGGCCGTGGCGTTGTCCTCCGACCCGCATCCAATAGAGAGCAACAGGGCGAACAACAGCGCCATCGTGGCAGTGAGAATCGGAATAGACGCACCAACACTTCGGGGTCGGGGGGTGGGCATGACGAACTCCTTGGGAACAGTTAGGAAAGAGCATCTCCGTGCCGGACCAAAAAGGTACCGATACAGAGCATTGTTAGGACCGCCTAGTTAGGACAACCTAACTAAAAGCCCCACTTGTGTCAACACCGATATCAGGGGGTAGTTTTGACCCTATGGGAATGAGTCACTTGGGGTCTAGTGCCCTACCACCCGGCAAGGATCCTGTCGCAGGACGCCGACACGTTGTGATACAATGCGCGCGAACGTCGTTGTGAACCGCGCCAATCAAGAATCGAAAAACCGTCATGCTCATCCCGCTGGCCTGGGTCATATGTTCCGGTCACGCCGCGGCGAAATCGTACAGCGTGCCTGACATTCACGTTCGGGTTGAGGCGAGATCCGACGGCGCGATGCTCGTGGAAGAGCGGATCGTCTACCAATTCAACGGAGCGTTTTCATTTGCCTACCGGGACATACCGCTCAAGGGTGGGGAGTCGATCTCGGACGTCGTGGTGAGTGAAGACGGCCGGCCTTTCACCGATACCTCGGGAAAGCAGGAAGGCACCTTCGCGCAAGCGAGATCGGGCAACAACGTACGCGTCACCTGGTATTTCCGGGCGAAGAATGAGTCGCGCACGTTCAAACTGGAGTACGAACTGTCCGGCGTGATTCAGCGGTACACCGACGTAGCGGTGTTGTACTACAAGTTCATCGGTGACGACTGGGACCATCCGATCGGTAATGTGGCAGTCCGTGTACACGGGCCGCAAGGGGCGTCGTCTTCGAACGTGCGTGCCTGGGCGCACGGTCCGCTCAATGGAACCGTAGATATTCGGGCGGGCGGCGTGGTTCATCTCGATGTGCGGCCCCTGCCTGCCAGGACGCTTTGGGAAGGGCGGATCATGTATCCGTCGGAGATGTTCGGCAAGATGCCCGAGCAGGACCTCGCCATGCTAGCACGCATCAAAAACGAGGAGCGCGAGTGGGCCGAAGCGGCCAACCGGCGTCGCGAGGCGTATCAGCGTGACCTCGAGGCACAGGCCATTCGACGCGAGCAGCAGCGAGCACTCGCGGGCCGCTTTGGCCCGGCGTCATGGGTGTTGGGCCTGGCCGGCTTGACGCTTTGGTTTGTCCTGTTTCGGCGCCACGGTCAACCGCACCCTGTCAAATCCAGGACGGCGCCCGGCGAGATTCCCAGCGATCACCCGCCCGCGATCGTGTCCTACCTCATCTTCAGTAAGAATATCGGTGCATCGGCGATCGTGGCCACGCTTCTGGATCTCGCCAACCGAGGCTATGTCGAAATCGAAGAGACAACACGAGAGAAGAAGAGTTGGTTTGGAGGTACGCGGCAAAAAACCGATTACCGTTTCTTCACCGGGGACAAGCCGATCTCTGAACTCGAAGCGTTCGAGAAGGACCTTTTGGATTTTCTCCTGAATCGGGCTGGAACAGGCACCGAATTCACGATGTCCGGGGTCAAGAAAACAGCTTCAAAAAACCGCACCAAATTTCGTAAGTGGTTCATGGCGTGGATCAAGCAGATCAAGGAACTCGGCAAGACATTCGACTTTTACGAACCGATCGCCGTGGGTCCAGTCTCAGTCAACGTGCTCGTGGGAATTGCCATCCTCGGTGGCGGAATCGCGCTGAGCGTCGTCACCGAGACGGCGGCGGGCGTGCCCGCGATCGTCATGGGTGGGGTGCAGGCGCTGTTGTCGCTGGCGTTACAGCGGCACACCGTCGAGGGCAGGCGGCTGGCGATCGCGTGGCGGGAGTTTCGAGCGCATCTGAAGAACACTTCCAAAGCGCGCGGTCCGGTCAGCCTTTCTTCCGGTGACTGGAGTCGCTACGTGGCCGCGGCCATTCTGTTCGGCCTACACAAAAAGCTCCTTCCCCGGATTGAGATGGCCGATGAGAGCGGGCACGCGGTGTGGCCGGTGTGGTATCACGCCGCGATGGAATCGTCCTCGGGCGATTTCACCGCCCTCGCCGATGGGTTTAGCAGCATGGTC
>JBDGYW010001481.1:0-2729 GCA_039588935.1 Gemmatimonadota bacterium
TGTGCTTGTGTTGAACGCATGTCTACTGGCGCTTGCTGGGTGCAACGCCGTAGACTCACAGCCCGGGGAGGAGGATCCGGTGAAGATTGTCCGTCCAAACGGCGGCGAGAGCTTCAAGGTGGGTGACACCCTCGTGATCGAATGGACAATCGACAGGGACAAGGTCCAAAACACCCTCCTTCTCGACATCTCGACGAACTGGGGAAAGTCGTTTGCAACCATTTGGGTGGGAGAAGAAGGGGCCATAGGTCCCGACAGCCCACTGTATGACGGGAATCGCGGCACGTACAGGTGGGAGATCCCTGCGAAGATCAACAATATCGAGGGGTTTGAGGTGTCCCTTGTCTCGGACAGTTGTGTCATTCGGCTCGAAGAGGAATACAGTGTGACGGAGGATCAGGACCCCAATCGGGATGTGTCGGATGCACCGTTCTCGATCGGGGCGGGACCGTAGGACACTCATCAAGGCATACGCTGACGCAATAGATGTCATTGCGATCCCGCCGTAGGCGGGAGGAACAACTTCTCCTCTGTCAGATCAGAGGGTGATTGCTTCGTCGCCCCGCACCGTGGGACTCCTCGCAATGACTCCACAACTGATTCATCGAGCAAATCGGAGGTAATCACATGCACCTACGTTTGATTTCAACAGTATCATGCCTCTGTCTTCTCATGGCAACCTTCGTCCGAGCCGACCCCCAGCCGGGCGACGTGTTCAAGGAGTTCGTGCTCTACGCCCCGCACTACGACGGCGGCGGAAGAGTAGGACCGTATGCACAGGTCGCCGACCCGGCATGTAATGCGTCGTACTGTGGCAACAAGGGCGCGTACACTGAGTTTGTCGACTTGAATGTCGACAACGCTACCAAAGCCGAGATCGTGTGTGAATGGTGGGGTGGCCACATCGGCTCAAAGAAGATGCTGACGGTGAATGGGACGAAGGGGCTGGAACTGCCCAATGCCAACACACCGGGCGATCCCAACTGTTGGTATGTGTGCCTCAACGGCGCATCGGCAGAGCTTCCGCTCGAGCACCTGCAAAACGGCGGAGGGCACGATCACCTCGCCACCGTCCGGCGCTTGGATCAACGACAACCCGACGGTCAGTCTGGATATCGACGGCAACGAAGGAGCGGTGGAGCGCGTGGAATTCGTGGGCCACTACGACGACTACCCGTGGAAAGGCGCCGGAGTGTACCGTCAGTGGCATTTCAGGTATTGGTACGACCAATTCAAAGACAATATCGGAACCGATGATGCGGCGCCGTACGAGGTCGAGTGGGATACGAAGTGGATTCCGGAGCAGGAAGAGCCCATGAAGATCAGCGCACGGATTGTCGACAAGAACGGGATGATTTTCATGGCGCCGGCAGTGGAGGATGTCAAGTTTGCGCGGAAGCGGATAGTCCACGTGTACAAGGCGAGCAACGTTCCAAAGGCAATGAACGCTTCGGGCGGGTGCGATATCGACATCGACAACGACCCGAGCGACGCTCTGGGCGCGATCATCAGGCTCAACACCTGGGCGGGAAACGGCGCCGACCGGAAGGTCGCAGTCAACGGTACCGCAATACAGGGCGATTTCGGATTCTTCCACGACCGGGCCTTGGTGACAAAAGATGTCCCGGTGAGCGCACTGAAACAGGGGACGAACGCGTTCACGTTCCAGGGAAAACTCTCGGGCCAGCACGCATTCGAGATCAACTGGCCCGGGCCCGTGATCTTTGCGGAGTACGAGAACCCCAATCCCGTTTCAACAAAGCCCGTGTCGCTCGCTCATCATGCGCGCGCACGTGTGAGCCTGAAGAACGGACGACTCGTGGTGAACAACCCGGCTGGCGGTGCCTACACGCTCCGCGCGACAGCCCTCGACGGACGAACAGTTCTTGCCGTGGAGGGCAGCGGCGTGCGTTGCGTGCATGCTGTGCCGCGAGGTCGAATGGCCGGGGGTGCGTGTGTGCTGCAAGTCAGCACTGGGGGCCACGTGGAGGCCAAGGTCGTCGTGGTTCGAGAGTAGCGCACGGTCATGCCCGCGGAGGCGGGCATCCAGGCCTTTGGAGATGAACTGGATTCCCGCCTTCGCGGGAATGACATACAAAGCATAATTGCACAGGACAGACGTGAGCCCATTCTCTCCGGTTGTCACGTGAGGCAGCAGGCAAAGATGCGATTCGTAAAGGAACAGATGGGGAACGTATGGGTGGCCGTCTTCACCCTCGCGGCAGTCTGCGCACAAGCGGTCTCCGCAACCGAGATCACGAACGTCACGTTCGATTCGCACATAGTGCGAAGAGGAGAGGGCGACAACTGGTCGACCACGTGGTCGGATGACGGCCACCAGTACACGTCGTGCGGAGATTGCGACGGGTTCAACGGTATCAAGAGAGGGGCAGAGGTGATCCGCATCGCGGGTGAACCGGACAATTTCGTGCCGACTCATCTTGGCTTCCCCCATTTCGTGCATGGATGGTACGGATTCGGCATCATCTCCGTGGACGGCGTTCTATACCATTTCGTGACGTTTGTCGAGCGCACCGAAAAGCCGTGGCGATTCAAGGGGGCGAAGCTTGTGTACTCCGAAGATCACGGCAAGACATGGTCCCGTCACGACGGCGTTGCGGGCGAAGTGGATGTCAACGTACACAATGAATCGACCATGTTCTTCTGGGATCCAGGTGAAGGGTGGCCGTTCTCGCTTACAGCGTTTCTGCAATACGGAAAAGACAACG
>JBDGYW010001482.1:0-2105 GCA_039588935.1 Gemmatimonadota bacterium
CATCGACAGCTGCTGGCCAACCACAACGTGACCTTGGCGACCGGGATCAACGAGTACAGTATCTCAGCAGCCACGGTGGGCTTTCAGATCAACGCCATCATCGACGTTCATCACGCCGCGGCTACTGCAGCTACTCTCGTGCCCACGACTACCAAACGGAAGCTCTACCCCAAGGACGGGAGGTGGTTCGATCAGCGCACTATGAGTGCCACCATCCCCACTGCCTTTGCAGTAGGGGCACCAGGCGACGCGGTGGCTGGTGAAATCATCAAGATCTCTGGGGTACCAAGGGCAGACGAGAATGGGCAGTTGGTGATTATCAGGTGCTGGCGGGAGCCTGCCATCCTCGCGGCCGACGGCACAACCACCGTATTGCCCCGCGCCTGGGACGAAGTCATCTCCCTTGGCGCCAAGTGGAGGGCTGAGCGCGACCTAGGCTACAAGGCCGCCGCCGAACTCACTCTACAAGACTACGCCGCCCTCATCAAATCGCGAGCAGATTGAGGGCGAGGACTGGGGCTGGGAAGTCGATGTGGTCATGGAACCTATTATGGAGACATCATGAGAAAGCTACTGGTAGTGCTAGGCGTGTTGGTCTTCGGGGCGTGGTGTCTCAACAGCACCGTATCTGCCCAGTGGGCCGCAGTAGGCTACGAGGACGACCCTGCTGACGGCGATCCCGCAGGTGAGGGGGCCGCGAGGATCCGCGAAGCTAAGGAGGAGACCCGGTACCGCGGCGAGGTGGAGCACGAGTGGGGGACCATTAGCTCTACCGACAACGGCCTGCATCGTGTGGGATCAGGTAGGTGTTTCTATGCCGCTACAGTCCCAGCAAATTTGCTCCAAGCAGACTGGGACCCAGACCTCGGGGCCGCTGGCGGGACTGCCCTCAATGCCGTAGAGTCGGGCACAGGAGGTGCTACTGAGCGCGGCGAGGGTAGGTGTTGGATAGATAATGACGGCCCCATGAATAGTGAAGCTGGTGCCCATGCCCTCTCGGTTTGGGATACAGCCAGCAACACCTTCAATCCCCCGTATGCTAGGGCTATCTCAGGAGGCCACAACCTCCTCACCAACGGGAGCTTCGAGCAGGGGGCCTGTGGTGGCGCTGCAGACCCGCAGGCTTGGACCTCCACTAACCTTACTATAAGCTACGGAGACCCCACCGATGTTACCGAAGGTCCTGGGTGTGAGGTGAATGCCACCGCTACTGCAGGTCCTGGTACCGCTATTCTTACCCAAGAGCTAGATGGCCTCAAGGCCGGTGTTGCCTATCGTGTCACCGCAAGAGCCAAAGACGACGGGACCACAGTATGTACTTTGAGTGTTACTGGGCTTACTGGCGGTACCGGATGGACAGACGTTAGTACCACCACCAACGCCTACGAGACCCTTGAGGGGGTGTTTACTACAGCAGCGGGGGCACTAGATGACAACGTAATCATCACCCTCATCACAGTAACCAACGGCCAACTGTGCGAATGGGACCACGTCGCGGTGTTTGAGGAGAGTGGAGTACCTACCCCCGGGGCACTTGTGGACTCGTCAGTCACACAGGCCAACGACGGTAACAACGTAGCAAACGCTTGGGGGACAGCGATTCCCAACGTCGCCGCTGCTGCCTTCACGGTCCCAGGCGAAGGCTATTTCATCGTAATAGACGGATGGTCAACCTTCCGCGGAGACGCTGGTGGTGCAATCGCGTACATGAGACTGTTGGTGTCTGTGGATGGAGGGGCGACTACCGATGTTGCTTGGGACCAAAAGAACCTACAACCAACATCGGGCGGTCTCGATGCTGTGGACTCAGCTAGAATCCACTACATCCTAGAGGAGCCCGTACCTGGCAGCACCTACTCCTACACTCTTGAGGCACACGACAACAACAGTGGGGCCGAGTTCGAGGAAACTGACGCCAGCAGCGGTCTCACCGGCATGATGCTCCACAGGAGGTAGCAGTGCCCACATCCCTAGGCGTCGGTAGAAACACCTTCAGTCAGCGTCGCACGATGGCCAAGCGGGCTGAGGAGAAGGTGACTCTGCAGTCCGGTGTGGGGCAGGCTCCGTGGATCGGCTACGCCCCGGACATTGATCCTAACCAGCTC
>JBDGYW010001483.1:0-2569 GCA_039588935.1 Gemmatimonadota bacterium
TGTAGTCATGCGCATCACTCACCCGATTTGACAGGAACCCCGTTTCAATCGCCGTCGACAACTGTCCATCCAACCCCCTCGGATGCCAGGGACCCCCAAACACCGCGTACCCTGGTCGCAAGTACTCCGCCCGCAACTGATCCTGCGGAGCCACCCAGAACTGACGTCCCACCTCGTCGGGCGTTCCCAACCGACTCTTCCGCAACCTTGTCACCTCCAACTCCTTCACCTCCACCATCTCCGGCGAACGACCCACCCGCCGTCGACCACGGGGGGGTCCCGCCCCAAGTGCGGCTACCAGAACATTCGGTTGGGGGGTGAGTATTTCCCTCGCATTATCAAATGCGTCGGACGCTTCCTGCGCTAACGCATCCCAGGTCTGACCGGTTCCGAATGCGTCGGACGCTTCCTGCGCTTGTGCCTGTGTTTGCGTGTGTGCTCGGGTCCTCGGCGGCCTATTTGGTCGCCTATTTGGTCGCCTTCCCGGCCTTCTTACCGCGGCCATTGGAACCTCCTTTCGTATGGTTCTGCTTCGCCTCTTGGTTCTGTGATTTTTGGTTCTTTGACTCTTGGTTCTTTGCCCTTCGTTTCTTCGTCTTTGTCGCGTCCAGACCGGCCTCCGCAGCCGCCAGCTTCCGATAGTGTTGCCGTCTCTCCTTCGTCGCCTTCTGCAACCACTCCAACAGCAACTGCGTCATGGGCCACTCAATAATCTCC
This sequence comes from Gemmatimonadota bacterium, assembly GCA_039588935.1. GTDB lineage: Bacteria > Gemmatimonadota > Gemmatimonadetes > Gemmatimonadales > GWC2-71-9 > JBDGYW01. Next base: position 718 of record JBDGYW010001483.1, read on the forward strand.
AACTCCTCCGTCAACACATTGTCCCGATTTATCAGTACAAACTGGGCCTCGCTGGGGTTCCACCACACCACGATGTCCTGCATCTGGATCTGTACCGACTCCAGCCCATCCGACACCAGTGGCAGCGCCAGGTGCTTCATCACCCCATTTTTCTCGCTTGCAATAGCTGCCTGGCGGACCTAATACAGTTCGATGGCATCCCATACCGCCCCGTCTGATTCCACCCCTGCGTCTCCCAACCCCTCCGACGACTCCGAGTGGTCGCCGCCTCCGTTGCCGCTACCGCCTTATTTACATCGGCAGCCGTTACCACCACGGGCTTCGGCTCCTTCAGCAACTCCGCCAGCGGCTTCCCCGCAGCCCGCAGAATCTCCACAGGAGCCATCGCTTTGGGTCGCCTCGCACCCTTCAACGACACCTCCTCCAGCGACCAGATATACCCACGGACTGACCCATGCAATCGCATCGTCGCCCGGTCCTCCGAGAGAATGGGGTGTATCCCATTCCATCGCTCAAACGACCCCTCATCAATGCCACTCCGCCCCGTCCAACTCCCCGGATGACAATGAGTGATTCCTACGACGCGGCCTCCAGCCTCCCGCATCGTCTCCAACGCCTCACTCGCATCATCAATGTCAATCCCCCCAGCAGTACCCTCTTGTTCCGGGACCACAAACACAAACGTCCCGTCCCGCTTCAGCCCATTGAAGACTCCCACCTCCCGATCATACTTCCGAAGCAGGTCCTCATGCAGTTGTTTCAGCGCCCAAGTGGGTGGACAAAACTTCAAATCCAAGCTCTCCAGCAACCCATCCGGTTCGGCGTCCTCCATCCACCCGTTAACCGCCGTCTCCCCTTTCCCCTCTGCAACTGCCGTCCTCCACTCTGCTGCGAACCTCTCACCCATTGGTACCAGCGCCTGCACTGCACCCGCCGTCCTCTGGAAAAGTGTCCCATCACTTCCCACATAGGCCGGCTCACCATTCCCTCTCACCACTTCTCCAACCACCTGCAACATCGACTCGTGAACCACCGCCGGAAGCTCCGGCTTTTCAGGTGCCTCCTCCGTTTCGTCCTCAACCGCCAACGACACCACGACTTGCTCATCATCCCCTACTCCGAACCCGATACACATGCCGCACCTCCTTGTGGGTTAGGTGGGATCACGACTCGAAGTGTCGACGTTTGTACCGTCTGGAACAAGAACGCTTCGATATATTCCGCCGTGCCTTCACCACCTGGTTCTGTCAATTCCCCGTATGCGTCTCTTGCCTGCTCCTCAGTGTGGTACCCCTGGAGGGCTTCAATCTTGCGCCCGTCCATCCACGTTTGTCGACTCCAAACTGCCCATTCGTCTACCGCTGTAATGTTCACACTGCACCTCCTTTCGTTGGAGTACGCCCCCGAACACCAACCCAGTCATACCCACAGGCCTGCCGCCTATAGTCCTCCAAGTCTGGCCCCGGTGGCTGCAACACTGGCAGCGGGTGTGGTAGTGGAGGGGGGACGGCCTTCGCCGCCTCGTCACAGGTCCGCTCCATCGTGGCTTGACACCACCACGCCACCAGAAACACCCCAATAGCCACATGCCGCCCAGCGTTTATCCAAATCAGCGTGAGGCCCACACATCCCGCTACCACGGGTCCAACCCACCGTCCACACCGCCAGCCCCACCGGAAGCACCGTCCCATCCACCGTAAGAACCTCATCGGTCACCTCACTCTCACTTTGCCCGTCCGGGGCTGTTTTGTTCTACACATGTGGATCACCTGTTGGGGCTTTTGTGGTGGCGAGTGCGGTGCCTGACATACAGTACACCGATACACCAGCCGATGCAGCCGTACATCGGATG
>JBDGYW010001484.1:0-3167 GCA_039588935.1 Gemmatimonadota bacterium
TGTGACTATTTTGGTATTCAATTCCCCAATTACCGAGCAAGGCGCCAGTGCTGGAAGCGAAGTAATCGCAGGTATCGTCGGGAAATTCGTAGTGGGTACCGTTCGGATCGTAACATTCGATGTCTTCGATATCGAACAGGACCTTGTTGTTGGCGATACAGAAATCGCGGATCATCTGGTTCCCGGCCTTGGAATTCGCATCGTTTTCGTGGATAGTGACACCCGTCATATAGACGAACGTGACACCGGGGTAGTCGATCTCCAGCTGGTTCATCGGATCCAGATATGTGCTCTGCAGTGCTCCGTCTTGATACTTCCACGCGACTTGATCGCACCACGCCCACATAATGACATTTATAACCGGGTTGTTCGTTCCGCGCCCCGTCGTAGGATCGGGAGGACCCAGATAGTTACGCGTTCCAGTGACCCACTGCGGATAATACCCCACGTCCATCGGCAGATTGCCGGTGTTGAAGTGCAGCGTCCCGGGGTCGCCATCCAGACTGACGGCAAACATATCCGTCGGCAGCGACAGACCCAACCCGCCGCCGTTGGCAAACTCCGTCAGGTGGAACATACCCTCGGACACTTGCCCACCGTGCGACGTGCGCCCGTAGGCGATGTGAAGATCGGCTTTGGCCTGTAGGATCGCCGCTTCCGGGATCTCTGTGATATCGCAGGTGGTGTGGTTGACGACGAGCGGCTCGGACCGTTGCGCCGAAGCCGAAACAGTTAGACAACAGACAGTGAATAATAGTAAGACCGTAAACAAGCGGGTGAACTGATGCGAACTACTTATCTTTTCCATGGCTTTGCGGCTCCCTTGGTTGACTTCGTCCGGACCTAGCGGGTAAGTAAAAAGATAAGTACTTCCGATGCAATCAAAATCATACGTATGTTAGCAGGCGCCCGCATTACCGTCAACCGGTGGGCCGTTGGCGAGCGAGCTAACCGATGTGCTCGCAACCCGATAGTCGACTGCCGGACGGAGCCGAACGCTCCCAACTGTCACGATTCATGCTCTCCCGATGGAAATTTCACGCCAAGCAGCCACCGAGCGAGGAGGTATATCATGGGCAGGAAACTGTATCTCCCTGTGATTCTGACGCTTATGCTCTCAGTCGCACTGTTGTCGTGCGAATCCGACTCTCCCACGACGGCCGGCGACGTAAACCCCACGAACAATATTGCAATGATCGTCGATCACAACTGCACGGATTTATCCAGTATCCCCGCGCAGTGGGTCACCAACGCCAAGAACACGCTACACATCGCGTACGGGCATACGTCGCATGGTAGCCAGTTGATCTCAGGAATGTCCGGTCTGGTCGGTTTTGCGGGCGATCTTTACTCGTTCAATAACGGCGGGGCGAACGGTGCCCTCGACGTCCGCGACGGGCCGTTTTCGGGAGCGTGGGACCTGGGGAATCCGAATCGCACCGCGTGGGCGACGTCCACGCGTAACTATCTCGATGCCAGGTGAGCGGCGCGAACGAAGGCGATATCAACACGTACCTCGACTTGATGAACCAACTCGAGCAGGACTACCTCGACGTCACGTTCGTATACATGACGGGCCACCTCGACGGAAGCGGGCTGACGGGTAACCTCCACCTTCGCAACGAACAGATCAGGGAGTACTGCAGAACCAACGACAAAATCCTCTACGACTTCACCGACATCGAAACGTACGATCCCGACGGCACCTACTTCGGGGACAAGATACCGAACGACAACTGCGACTACGATTCGGACAGCAATGGCAGCAGAGATGCAAACTGGGCCGTCGAGTGGCAGAACTCTCACACTGAGGACGTCGACTGGTACGGGTGTTCTTCTGCTCACAGTCAGCCGCTGAACGCCAACTGCAAAGCGTACGCGGCCTGGTGGCTGTGGGCGCGGATCGCCGGTTGGCCCGGCCCGCAGTAGCGGTTCGAACGGACCGCCGGACGTAATTAATCGAAAACTCTTTCGACGCAACAAGAAGCACGCGCGGCCTTCAAAAGACGGTCCGAGGGATTGACGAGGTACGCGGAGCCAGCCGCCTGTAGTATGGGGAGGTCGGCCATACTGTCCCCCATATAAGAGAAGTCCCCGCCGTCGGCGTGTCGCCGGATCGCGTCGAGCTTCGCGTGGCCTTTCAGGTTGTGGTCGCGATCGCTCGCGATGACGTCGTCGAAAATATCCAGGTACCGGGCCACCGGATCGGCGACGAGGTGATGCGCGGCTGTGGCCAGTATGATCGACCTTCCCCCTTCTTTTTCCGCTTTGAGAAAGTCGAGTACGTCACCGCGATACGGTAGTTTCGCCGGGTTTATGGCGACCTGGCGGGCGACGCGTTCTTTGAACGACGAGCGGCCGGCCAACACGAACAGCGGAAGCAGCGGGGCCATCCAGGGTCGCCGGGCGGCCAGCAGGCGGAGGTTGACGATCAGCGTGTCGGTGGCCACGAGTGTGCCGTCCAGATCCACGTACAACGGCGGATCGGTCTCCCGGCGGGTTTGATCGGACATGGACACTCCCCTGCGGAATGAGTTGTTGACGTACGTTGCGATATTGTCACCGCGTGCGTACCGGTCGTGCAAGTGAATAATCCTCAAGGGCAAGCGTCGCACGGCGTCGGTCGAGCCGAAAACCGCTCCATCTCCATGGGAAATCAGCGTGTTTACCAAACACCTACTAATCCAATAAATCCGATAAAACCGATAAGAATTTACTTGACTATTAGGTCTTTTTGCCCGAAAATAATACCGATTCATCCACAATACCGAGGACGCCTATGGCTTCAAGGTATCTCACAACCGGCCAAGCAGCCAACATCCTGTCGGTCACGCCTGACACGGTGTTGAAATGGATTCGATCGGGCCAACTGCCCGCCCGGCGCACCGCCGGAGGACACCATCGAATCGACAGGGACGATCTGAATCTGGTTACAGTTCCCACCCACACCCAGACTGACAACACGGGCCCGCAGCGAAGAACTTACCGTTACTGTTGGGAGTTCTACGGCAACGGCAATATCCCTGAGAAATGTCATGGATGCGCCGTATACCTGATGCGCGCTTATAGATGTTACGAAGTCGCCAAGCTGGCTCCGCAGTCCGGCCATCTCAAAGCGTTTTGTGAAAACAGCTGCGATGAGTGCGAATATTACCGGTTGGTCCACG
>JBDGYW010001485.1:0-2208 GCA_039588935.1 Gemmatimonadota bacterium
TCCCCGGTTGTCTAGCTGCGCCCTCTTGACTCCGGAGGCCTTGTAGGTGTTGGGCAGCGCCTCAAGCCAGCTCGTACTCGAGTGCCACGGTGCCTGTCTTCGCATACACCCTGTTTGGATTCTTCCATGTGATCTCACCATGAGCACTGCATGACACCCATATGCTGCGAGCTTCGCAGTCTGTCTCCATCTGTCGTCCCCCTGCAGAAGGTGCGAATACTCGGCCCGCTCAATTCGGTTCGAACCTACACGTGGTCCCCTTCCCCGCTAGTGCGCTTTCGGGGCACTGATGTGCGCTGATGGGACATTCGTCGGAAACGAGGCCGTAGAATCGCTTCTAAGCCCCGATCGCTCGCAGCAATGTCAGATGTAGGGAAGACTCGCGAGCGGTTCTCACCGGCTGAGGACGGCCACGGGTGGTGGGTCAAGACATGTCCGCTCGACGAAAAGCAAATCACACGTCTGTGGTCTACCACATCCCCGGTTGTCTAGCTGCGCCCTCTTGACTCCGGAGGCCTTGTAGGTGTTGGGCAGCGCCTCAAGCCAGCTCGTACTCGAGTGCCACGGTGCCTGTCTTCGCATACACCCTGTCCACGGTGCCTGTCTTCGCATACACCCTGTGCTTTGTGAGTCTCAGAGTGGCCCGCTCCGCGGGGTCAGGTAGCAGCGGTACGCCACCACCGAGAAGCACGGGAATAATGGCCACCTCGACCGTGTCCACGAGACCCATCCCTAGCAGGCTGCGAAAGAGCGACCCGCCTCCGAACAACCAGACATCCTTTCCGGGTTCACCCTTGAGCTTGGAGACGGTGCCCTTGGCGTCGTCCGATACCGTTACGCCTGGGCAGTCGGACTGTCGCAACGTATGCGATAGGACATACACTTGCATCCCTGGCATTGCTGGGCCTCCACCCTCCTGCCGCGCCGCCTCGTAGGTCTTCCGACCCAGCAGCATCGTGTCGAACGAGCTCGCCAAGCCCGCGAAGTCGATCTCCGGATCCATCGTGATCCAGTCGCTCTCACCCTTGGGGCCAGCAACATATCCGTCAAGGGTCATCGCAACCGAGTAGCGAACCCGTCTCATGCTCTCCTCCTCCGCTGTTCACGCCGGCGTCTGCCCAACGCATGTTGCGATCCCGTCCCGAGCTGCACTCACAGAGTCGACCATGTGGTTGAGTACCTCAAACGTTGCTCTCATGACCCGAACCTACACGTGGTTGCCTTCCCAACAAGTGGGTTTTCGGGGCAGCGGCATGCGGAATCGGGACATTTGTCTGAGTCCAATCAGATTGCGGTCAAGGGTCCGAGGATCGAGCCTCAGTGCCTTCGGTTCGCATGCCTCTCAGGTAATAGCCGAAGACGCCGGCTGCAATGCAGGCAGCTGTGACCGACTTTAGGATGAAACGAATCGTGAGTTCGCCTCCAAGGAAGCTGTAAACCAGACCAGCGAGAATACCAATCATCACGGCAGCGGAAACAAACAGCGTGAAATAGGTGAGTTTTACCCGAATCTCAGACTCGCGTTTGCTCGGATCCAAACGGACCTCCCGATTGATTAATCGCGAGACGTAGATGAAGACTGGTAGCGCGACTACAAGCGCCGAGGCTGGCCACCGTATCGCTTCCCGCAGGCTGGGTGCCGAGACCGCCTGTGGAAAGGCTTGATCGATGAATGTGAATATCAACGCCCCTAAATTACACGCACTGAAGTAGAGAGAGACGAAGAGCACACCATACAGAAACGCCTCGCGTGCCTCCGTGTATGGCCGTGGCTTCGGAACAGGGACCGGAAACGGCACATCCGCAAAGGTGGCCAGCGCATCTCCCACCTGCCTCTTGCTCCATCCGGACTGAAGTAGAATGCCCTCAATCTCGGCACGAGGCACATCTCGGGTCAGAGCCTCGTAGACAAACCTGGTGAGGTCCTCGTCTTGTGTCATTTGGCACCTTCCTTCGCCTAGGTTTCCTTCACTTCCGCGTCTGGCTGTCGCCTCCGCGCATAAGCTGTCTCACAAGCCAACTGCCTTCCGTTCAATCACGCGTTCGGCGCGGGTTATGCAGTATTGAGACCTCTCCATTCTGGGCCCGGTCTGTCCATCCAGATCCACGCCACAAAGTCCGTCAGCGGCGGTTCGCCTTCCAGTTCGCGCAGCCGCCTGTTGACCTGACCGCGGTGATACGTCGTGTGGGAGGTGATTTGGAGAATTG
>JBDGYW010001486.1:0-2166 GCA_039588935.1 Gemmatimonadota bacterium
ACACTGATACTTGTCCGGTTGCCGCCATGGGTGACCGTTCCCGCAAGTTGTTCGGCGTGCAGTTCCATCCGGAGGTTGTTCACACCCCGCGGGGCATGGACATTCTCCGCAACTTCGTTTTGGATGTGGCAGGCTGTTCAGGGGGTTGGACGATGGCGGGGTTTGTGGACATTGCCGTCGACAAGATTCATGCGCAGGTAGGGACGGAACGGCTGATCTGCGGCTTGTCGGGAGGTGTGGATTCGGCTGTAGCGGCCGCGCTTCTCAACAAGGCCATCGGCGAACGGTGCGTGTGCATCTTCGTAGATAACGGGCTTCTCCGCGCGGGCGAAGCGGCGACTGTCCGGCGGTTCTTTGAGGACGACTATCCCCTGAACCTGGATTTCGTTGATGCGTCGGATCGGTTTATTGAAGCCCTTAAGGGCGTTACTGACCCGGAGCAGAAGCGCAAGATAATCGGCGAGACCTTCATAGACGTCTTCAGTGACGAGGTCGAGCGAGTCGGAGGTGCACGTTTCCTTGCGCAGGGCACACTCTATCCTGACGTGATCGAGAGCGTTTCCGCCCACGGTGGACCTTCCGCGACGATTAAGAGTCATCACAACGTTGGCGGGCTTCCGAAAGATCTGGAGTTCGAGCTCGTTGAGCCGTTGCGGGAACTGTTTAAGGACGAGGTGCGCGAATTGGGTCGGGAGCTTGGCTTGCCGGACAACATCGTCGACCGACAGCCATTCCCGGGGCCGGGGCTGGCAGTTCGTATTATCGGTGAAGTGACGCGCGAGGCATAGGCCGTGTTGCGCGAAGCGGATATCCGCGTTCAACAGGAGCTGGAGGCGTGGGATGGCTACCCGGACATATGGCAGTCCTTCGCCGTTCTTCTTCCCGTGCGAACCGTCGGCGTAATGGGTGACGGCCGTACCTATGACAACGTCGTCGCGTTGCGTATCGTCCATAGCACGGACGCCATGACTTCCGATTGGGTCAGAGTGCCGTACGACATACTGGCGCGCGTCTCGAGCCGCATTATCAACGAGGTCCGTGGCGTCAACAGGGTAGTGTACGACATCAGTTCGAAACCACCCAGCACCATCGAGTGGGAGTGATGAGGCCGAAATAGGCGGGCTTACCGCCCCAAACCCGAATAGGGCTCTGTCATGCCGAAGCGAACCGACATCAAGAAGATTATGCTGATAGGTTCCGGGCCGATCGTAATCGGTCAAGCCTGCGAATTCGATTATTCCGGGACACAGGCGTGTAAGGCGATAAGAGAGGAAGGGTACGAGATCGTACTTCTGAACTCCAATCCCGCGACTATCATGACAGATCCGGTGATGGCTGATCGGACCTACGTTGAGCCTATCACGGTGGAGGTGCTATCGAAGATCATTGAACGGGAACGCCCCGAGGCCCTCCTGGCCACCCTTGGCGGCCAGACGGCCTTGAATGTGGCCGTTCAGGCAGCGGACGCGGGCGTATTGACCAAGTTCGGCGTCGAGATGATAGGGGCCAACTACGACGCAATTCAGCGAGCAGAGGATCGCGAACAGTTTAGGTCGGCGCTGCAGGGCATAGGTGTCGACATGCCCAGGAGCCAGGCCGTGCATTCACGCGAGGAAGCCGAGAAGGTCGCTGGGGATATCGGCTTCCCCATAGTTATTCGGCCGAGTTTTACATTGGGGGGAACGGGCGCGTCTGATCGAGGAGTCGGTTATCGGCTGGAAGGAATTCGAACTCGAAGTCATGCGTGACTACATGGACAACGTGGTCATCATCTGTTCGATCGAGAACTTCGACGCAATGGGAGTGCACACAGGCGATTCGATTACGGTTGCTCCCGCCCAGACGCTGACGGACAAGCAGTACCAGGAGATGCGAGACGCGGCCATCGCCATCATACGGGTCGTGGGCGTCGAGACTGGCGGGTCCAACATCCAGTTTGCCGTGCACCCCGTTACCGGCCGCATGGTGGCGATCGAGATGAACCCGCGCGTTTCGCGTTCCTCGGCGCTGGCAAGCAAAGCGACGGGGTTCCCGATCGCCAAGATGGCCGCCAAGCTGGCGGTGGGCTACAGTCTGGACGAGATACCGAACGACATCACCCAGAGGACCCCGGCCTGTTTCGAGCCCACCATCGACTACTGCGTGGTGAAGATTCCTCGCTTTGCT
>JBDGYW010001487.1:0-2224 GCA_039588935.1 Gemmatimonadota bacterium
ACTTCCTGCTGCATGCGGTGAACACAAACGAGCGCCCCCAGTATCGTTCCTACGGCGATCACTTTCAGTGCTACCTCAAGCGCTTCCATCGCTTTTCTCCTTTGCCACCCGCACCCATTTGCGTTCCCGTGGGATCTGATCGAGCGGGCGCCAGAACACGACACCGGGCTCGCTCAAGGCCTGAGCGACATCGTCGTCGTTGCCGGTCTCGCATAGGTTGAACATTTGACGCGGAGCGACGTAACCTGCAGCACGTGCTGCTGCGGCTTTGCTGGGGGCAGCTACAATCTCGTACGTCTGTTTGCTGCCCGGTGCCTTTTGGCGACAGCCTTGCCAGCCGTACACTTTCAGTCGAGCGCTCATGTCGTCTCCGGGGACATCCAAAAGGTCTGCCGTGGTAGTTTGGCAAACAGATCGGAAAGGTGTCGGCCGCGGTGCTTGAGGGCAACACTGTCTGTTTGACGCAGGAGGCAAACGGATACCAGGTAGGCCTCCTCCAGTATCGCTGCGATGGGTTGCAGTGGGTGTAGCGTCGTTGTGGCAAGCAGGTTGAGCATCTTACTCCGGACGTTCGGGAACGCCGTGGGGCCATAGGTCGGTCGCACCACGCCGCTGTCTTCGTGGTACGCCTGCTGGAAGGCCTCGATGGCTTCCTCGATGTTCTGCGGTACAACGAGGCCGTTGAAATGGGCTGGGGAGACATCGGCGAGCTTGTCGAGTAGATCTGCGGTGGTGTTGCATGCAGCAGGACGAGACCAACTTCACGCTTGTTGCCGATGCGTAGTTGCCATTCGCGGAATGCCGCCGCAACGTCGCTTCTCTCCGGCGGCTGTGCAACGGCCTTGTCGCTCTGCGGGTCGTTGCCCCACGCCTCCGTGCTCGACCAGGACCGCTTGCCAGAGGGAGTCGTGAGTATTACCTCGATGCCGCTGTCACGTTGAGCAATCCCGATCAGTCCCTGGTCGGTTTTGATGCCGATGCCGTTGAACACGTCCCATAGAGTGAGCTCGCCCTGGCGGTTGATGTCCCACTTGACCCATCGCGGAGCAAACGGGGCGGCGGTGGCGATTTGCTCAAGACAAGACAGTCCAGCGTATATCTCGGCTTGGGTAAAGTTGTGGCCAGGACGCCGTCCACCAGATAGCCCAAGTGATGGGACCTGGCCCTGGCAGGCGATGCGCCACTGCTCGAAGCATTTAGGTTGGTTGGTCGCGGCGGCAGGCTCGGGGGCGGTGCCATTCTCAGGGTCTGATAGTGTTTCGCGGTACGCGAGCGAGTCGCGTGCATCGACGTCGTCCAGGATGCGCTGCAGCTCAAACGGCTGAATGTCCGTCTCGGTTGTCCTGGCATGGTCGGTGATTTTTTCTATTCGCCCGCGCAGCTCTTCTGCCTCAGCGCCGTGGATGAAGTTGTGGTGGGCGCAGTATTCGCCGATGACGCATCGTTCCCCGTTTGCCGCGTTGGTTAGGGTTGGCTCGGTGGCGGGCTTTCCTTGCTCAGGGACACCTTCTTCCACTACCGCATTTGCTACCCAGTCGCAGTGGCCGCAGATGACTGTGTACGTGATACGCTTCCCGTCTAGGCGCCTACTTGAGCCGGTGAGGTGCACCGCGTCCTCGTCGCAATGTAGGCATTGTTGCCCAAGCGTAGAAGCGTCAGACTTAGGGGTGTCATCACCGGCGTTCTGGTGCACCGGACAGTTGCGGAAGCTCGTTTCATCGCAGACGCAGTCGGCGGGAGCTTCCAGGTACCGCACGGGGACACCGTGCTTTTCTGCGTACTCGATCTCGCTGCGGGTACTGTCACCGATGTAGCCGTCCACGTTGAGCACGAAGACCTCGTCGGCCAGATCGATCTTCCGCTTGTGCAGCTCATCGAGCTGTACCTTTTGTTCGGGTGTGCAGCCGACGTTCTCGCCGTGGACCTTGCCAATTCCCCATGGTGTATCGCCACCGGTCGAGGCGTGCATGTAGAAGCCTACGCTGAGCACGATGTGCCCGGCTATGGTTTCCTCGTAGTTGGCACGTTGGAACGCCTCGTAGAACCGTGTCGAGCCGCACAAACACACGATGCGAGGCATCGGTTTTCCTGACCCGGTCGCGTCGATGATGTAGGCGACGCATTCTGCGATGGCGCGTCTGTCCCGTCGTCCGGCCAGTGGGTAATTGAGATTGTCGTCAGCGTTGAGTAGCCACGTGAACAGGTCACCGGGGACGTGGTGGCG
>JBDGYW010001488.1:0-2445 GCA_039588935.1 Gemmatimonadota bacterium
AACGGATACGGCGGCAACGCCATCGACACGGGCGGCGGCAACGTCATCGAGAACCTCGCCTACACGAAGCGCGAAGTCATCCGTGGCTCGCTCTCGGCGGTGCCCTGATGGCTGCCCCTACCTGGCACAGAACCGCACGAGCGCAGTACGCCGAACTCGGTGGAGCCATCTTCGTCGTCAACGGGCAGGCAGGCGATAACGCACAGGTCTGGGACGGCGTCGAAGGCGGCAACGTCTACAACCTCGGCGAGCTACCGCCCGACACCAAAGCCACGGTCGCCACTGACGGCCTCACGCCCGGCACCCTCAGCGGAACCTACCGCTACTACTACACCTACTACCGCACCGGCACCACGGACATGCCGGCGTATGAGAGTGGGCGCTCCCCGGTGTCCGACGACTACACCATCAGCGGCACCGAGGGCATCAACGTAGGGTTCACAGACCCAGGCGGCACCACCGGGTTCGACATGGTCCGCATCTACCGCCAGGGCGGAAGCCTCAACGAAATCTACTTCGTGGCTGCGGTGGCAACGGGAACCTCACCCTACGACGACCAGAACGCCGACTCCGTCATCGCTGCCAACAACACGCTCAACACCAGAACGAGGGTCAACGCGGATGGCCTGCCCGAGAACGGCAGCCACATCCTCACATCTCTCAGCCCTACCCGAACATGGAGCACATCCGAACCTCCGCCTGGGTGGCACTACCAGGGGACGTGACGGGTCTCGGTTCCACGTTCGAGAGCGTCTACGGGTTCTCGCTCAAGGGCATCCACCGCATCGCCAACATCACAGACCCCATCAACCTCGACATCGACACGATCCACGACGGGGTGGGCGCGAACTCCCCCATCCTGAGCCACGACAACGCCATGTACTTCAATGATCCCGGCCTTGGCCCGATGAAGAGACTTCGGGGTCAAGGTCCGGGACTTTTGGCGCGACAGTGTGAACAAGGACATGCTCCCGTTCATGGAGATCCAGAGCGATGACGAGGAGCGATACATCTACTTCCAGGTGGCTACGGGTACACGCCCCTACGCTACTCACTGGATGGTCTTCGACAGCGTCACGAGCCAGTGGTGGCTGTGGCGTATCGACGGCGGCTCTGGGTCGATGGGCATCATTCAGAACCAGTTCGGGAAGCGCAAGGTGGTCTACGGCACGGTCACCGGCGACATCTTCCAGGTGGGGGAGCGCAGCGACCAGAGCCTAGGCGCGTACACCAACACCCTGAGCGGCATCGCAGACACGTTCGGAGGGAACTCTCTCAGCGATGCCTCGGCCACGTTCAACGCCACGGAGTTGCCGGGAGCGCCGATGTTGGTGGAGGACGCCGACGACTCGAACAACATCAACTACCGTGGGTTCGTGCTCTCTGTGCCTACGACTTCGACGCTGAAGACGTTCCCAGCGACCAGCAGCACGGTCACGGGTGACGCTGACAACTTCTACCTGGGTGGGATCGAGGCGTACTGGACGAGCAAGGAGACGGCGCTTGGCGATCCGAACCAGCAGAAGGAAGTTAGGTTCATCGACATCCAGTACGAGGTGGAGAGTGCTGGGGCGCTGGAAGTCCACTACAAGGTCGATAATGGAAGTTGGACGGCGACGACGCCCACCACGGTTGACCTCACCGCGTCACCCGGTTCCGAACGCCTGCTCGTACAGGACGTGGGAACGTGGTGGCAGTTCCGTGTGAGGCTGAACCAGACGGGCAGGGGGTGGCACGTCACCTCGTTCGTCGTAGAGGGAGAAGTCATTGAGGAAGTTCGATGAGCCTGCTCAGGTGGCGAGTGCCGCTGACATCGCACGCTTCGATGGACCGTGCGCTGAAGGACCTCTCCGACTTCATGCTTCAGCAGCAGCGCGAGACGACGTTCTTCGCCACCAAGGACGTTCGGACCATCAACGCGACCACGGACATCTCCATCGTCTGCCTGCCGGATGCGGCGAGGCTTCGGCGTCTGTACCTGAACGTGGACTCGAGCATCAGCGTGGACGGGACGAACTACTGGATTTTCCAGTTGGTTGCCTATCGTCTTGGGACCCCGTCGTTCGCTACAAAGTTCGGGTTGCAGCCCGATGGGCCCTTCGCCGGCAGCGAAGACTTCAGGACGAGCAAGTACCCCATCACGGCGTACACGGGGTTGAGCGTGCCCTACGATGTGGAGTTGGAGAAAGATGACCTTGTGGTGCTGGAAGTGACGAAGACGCTGAGCGCATCGGACCTGACCACCTTCTTCGTACAGGCAGACTTCGAACCGAGGTAGCCATGGCTAGAGGACCGAACCCGTTCCCAGGTGCGTTCAACTTCAACCAGCAGGTGCGTCCGCAGATTGATGCTGCTGCGCTCCAGCGTCAGCCGCTGGGCGGTGGTCAGTTGACGCCGCAGTTCAACGTGAACAAGCCGCAGGGTCAGTTCAACCTCGCGAACCAG
>JBDGYW010001489.1:0-2221 GCA_039588935.1 Gemmatimonadota bacterium
GGCAGGTGTATGCTGCGCTCGAGCGTCTCGAAGCGAAGCGGTACATCAAGTCTCACGTTGGTGATCCCGAGCCAATCCGGGGCGGACGCAGCAGGAAGCTGTACCACCTCACTGACGAAGGCGAAACCGCCCTCGCGCGCGCACGCTGGATGATGGAGCGGATGGCCGATGGTCTCGAGTTGCCGGAGCCGAGGTCGGCTCGATGACTGAACGCAGACGCAGGCATCGGGTGCCGCGGTTCGCCGAATTGCTGTTCACGTTTGTGACACCGCGGAGCGAACGCCACTTCCTACTGGGCGATGTCCGCGAAGAGTTCGTCAAGATGATCGAATTGGGCACGAGTCTTCGAGCGGCGAGGCTGTGGTACTGGAGGCAGCTGCTGGGTTCGACCTGCCCGGGATTCCGCAGAGTATTGAAAAGGAACAAAACGCCTACACCAGGAAGGCGTAGGGGGGCGGTGGAACGGCAGTGGTACGAATTGAGACTCGCGCTACGCGCACTTACACGAAGGCCGGCGTTGAGTGGTACCGCCATCGTCACATTGGCAATCGGCATCGGTGCGACGGTCGCCATGTACAGCATCGTGCATGGTGTGCTGCTGGCTCGGCTCGGTTACGCGGAACCGCAGCGGGTCGTGTGCTTGTTCTCTTTGCGCGGCAGTACGGGCGGTGCACCCGACGCATTCTCCTATGCCGACTTCGAGGACCTCCGCAATATGACCCGCGCCCTTTCGGAGGTCGCCGCTACGGGTGGATGGTACCCGACGGCGATCGTCGACGGCGACCCATGGAAAGTCAATGGTCAATCGGTGTCGGGGAATTACTTCGACGTACTCGGTGTGAACGCCGTGTTGGGCCGCACGTTCCTTCCCGAAGAGGACATGCTCGGGCATGAGCCGGTAGTGGTATTGAGCTACGAAACCTGGCAAACGCGCTTCGGTGGAGACTCAAGCGTCGTTGGTCGCTCGGTGAATCTGTCGGACGTCGTGTACACAATCGTTGGTGTCGCCCCACCGAGGCTCGAGGTACCCAGAGGCAAGCCCGATATGTGGCAGGCGAGACCCGAATACTTCTCGATGGAACGCATGTCGCGGGGGTCACACAACATCTGGCCGATTGCGCGGATTGCTCCCGGCGCCACGATGGAGAAGGTGGACGCCGACCTGACTGATATCGCCATTCGACTCGAGCCGCTGCATCCGGCGCATGCCGGCCAGCGGTTTGCGGCGACGCCCGTTCACGAAGTCTTGGTGGGATCGGTTCGGCCGGCGCTCCTGATTCTATTCGCTGCTGTGGCGATGGTGTTGCTCATCGCTTGCGCGAACGTGGCAAACCTACTGCTGAGCAGTGCCACCGGAAGGGCGCACGAGATCGCGGTGAAGGGAGCGCTGGGTGCCTCGCGTGGTAGGTTGGTCCACCAACTCCTGCTGGAAAGTCTCATAATGGCGTTGCTGGCAGGCGCCATCGGAGTGGCGATCGCCCTCGTATGTACCAGCCTGTTCGAGGCGATCGGTGTCGCGCAGCTACCACGAGCGGCGATGGTGAGTATCAGCGGTCCTATTGTGGCGTTCGCGTTGGTCACCTCTGTGTTCACGGCGGTCGTTTTCGGCCTCATTCCGGCATTGAGAGTATCCGGCGAGGATGCAGGTGCTACTCGTAACCGGCGCGGGCCTGCTCCTGAAGAGTTACGTGAACCTCTCGAACGTCGACGCGGGGTTCGCGACGGAAAACCTCCTTACGTTCAGACTCAACCCAAGCAGGCAGCGTTATCAGAGTCACGATGAGTTCACGCGATACTACGAAGCGCTCGATCGAAACCTCACCGCCTTGCCAGGCGTGGCGTCAGCGGGAGCCGTAAGCGCACTGCCGCTGACTGGAGCCTGGGACGGCGAAAACGTCTTGCGCCCAGACAGGCCTAAACCGGACCCTGCCAACAATCCTCACGTCGAGGCGCGGGCAGTGACGCCGGACTACTTCAACACGCTTGGCATCGGGCTGCTCCGTGGACGTCTGTTCACTGCGGCGGACAACGAGTCTGCGCCGGACGTGGCCGTCATCAGCGGAGGATTGGCCAGGCGGCTGTTTCCCGGCGAGGACCCAATCGGCAAGTACGTCACGGTCAGCAACCAACGGCCTTGCGAGATCGTGGGCATCGTGGCTGACGTAAACAACTTCGGGCTCGAAGCGACGATCGAGCCCACTGTGTACGCTCCGCACGCACA
>JBDGYW010001490.1:0-2620 GCA_039588935.1 Gemmatimonadota bacterium
TGGTAGAAGCGGTTCTTGAACATGCTCTTGGCCCGTGCCTTCTGATCGGCGTCAGATCCACCCCAACGAGGTCCATGTATCCGCACTACCTCGGCCATCACATCCTTCTTACGACGGTGGGTCAACGCACCGTACTTTTGTGAGTTGAGGCCGTAAAGCGCTCTGAACGATAGATTGGTATACCCACTCTCCATCAGAAAGTATCGAGCAGTCTGCTCGGTATTCTCCGATTCGCTGCCATAGACCAGAATGGGCGTTTCCTTGGACCAGGACCACAAGGGATAACCGGCCTCTTCCAGAGTATCGACAGCAACGCGAAAATCCTTTCCCAATTCGCGAGCCGTACGAATCCCGTCTTCATGAAGATTGTTGCCGACATGACCCGAAATTCGCCGGTTGTTTCGCCAGTGGTCCCGCGAACCGGAACCAACAAACTCAGGATTGTCACCACCGGATTCATGCACGGATCTACCATGACGAATGAGGATGACGTGGGTCTGGTTTAGCGGGACATATGCTTGAGGAAACAGGGGCATAGCTTTGCCGTTTGGAAGCCAAACGATGCCCTCGTTGAGAATCAAACCGCTGCCGTCATTGAGTAATCGGCCCTTCGTACGCCGCCCATTGCCTTGAGTGTTCGCCATGTCATCAGCTAATACGAGCTTGGTGCGATAACGGGTGCGGTTGGATCCGATGGCCGGGATGTCCCGCGCGCAGAGGGTGTCGTTGAAGTGAGACAGATTGAACTTCTGCCGCATGACTCGCATGAAGCTGTCGTTGTTGAGCAGACCGTTCCAGGCCAGATAGAACAGGTGCTGGTTTCCCTGTGGGATCGTACTTTCGATGAACTCGTATTTGCGCTTGATGTAGGTTTGGGGAGTATTCTCGATGCCCAGACCCTGGATGAAGAAGTAGATGTCCTTACCCAAATGTTTGAGACTCTCCACAAACTCCAGTGTGACGTCTGCCGGGTTTATGTCCAGCTCTTCCCCATAAACGAACCGTAGAAATCTCAGGTCATCGGTAACGCTGCTGACGGAGTAGCAGTTGTGGAACTCGGCATGTTCAGTTGTGGAACTCGGCATGTTCACGCTCTACCATCGCCGCTTCGACGTAAGTGCGCTGGATACACTCCTCGACGAGAGGGTTATCTCCAGGAGTCTCAGACTTCAGTCGATCGGTGTTGGGCTCGTCTTCAACAGTTGGCTCCGGTGCAAACGCCTCAGCAGGAGTTCGCTCCTCTTCAACCGTTTCTTTGGTTGATGACTTTGGCACTAGAACCTCCGTAATCGGTACGGCAATACTACAATGTACCACCCGTTTGTATCGGTATGGTTGGTGACACCCTTTGGCAATTCGAATGTTAATCCACCCGTTGGAAGTATGCCCTCGCAATTGGAGTTGTCCAGGCTATCGACGAATGTCACCGGACGCAGTGTTTTGCCTGTTATAAGCTCCCCCGACATCCTCGCTCTTCTTCACTCAACGGCGGCGGCTGCCCGACCGTACTATCGGGTAGACACAGGCCGGGTTCATGTTTGAAGTTTTCGTCCAGTGTACTGGTGTCCGACGGGATTAGTGTGGTGCGAAATTCCAGGGAGAATGTCGTGAGGCTCAATTGGGTGAAACTGTTGGTGAGCACACTTTTGACGGTCGCGTTCCTGCTGCTCATGGACCCGCGTTCGTTCTACGGGTTGGTGTTTCACGAATGGGCCGGGCTTTTCATTTGCATCTTCTTTGTTCTGCACATCGCGTTCGACTGGAAGTGGGTGAAGACGTTCACGGTGCGGTTTTTTCGGAAGACGCCGGGACGTGTACGACTGAACTATGTACTTGACGTCTTTCTGCTAATCTGCATTACCGCAGTAGTCATGAGCGGGCTCCCAATTGCACGGATTATCGACTTCTCTTGGCTCGGGTTCGATCGCGGGGCCATGATGTTCTGGCGCACTCTGCACACGAGTTCGTCGATGATCGTTCTCGTTGCCATGGCAGTGCACCTTGGCTTGCACTGGAAGTGGGTAATGGCTCGTTTCACAAGGCGGGGGTAAACGGGGCAAGACGATGATCAAGCAGACTATTTATGCCGCCATGTTTGTAGCCCTCGCGACCGGCGCCGCGTACTCCTACGACCGGGTGCGCTTCGGTGAGCGTACCGCCGTGTTTTTCAAGACGGCCTTCGCAGAGGAAGGTGCAGCTCAGGCTCGAGGGGGGCGTGGGGGGGGTGAAGGGCGCGGGCGGAGGGGCTCAGGCAGGCGTCGTGGGGGTGCGAGAGGCGAGCCTGGGATTCAGACGGATGAGATGACGGATCGGCTCGAGAGGGTGAGGCGCCCACCCTTGGATAGCGCCGTCGTGGCGTTAGGTGATTCGAGTGAGATCGCAGGGCGCTTTGAGCTGATGCGTCGGGCGCGAGACAAGATAACTGACGATTCGGAAACGCTAGCGGGTCCGGCCAATGACATGGAGCAGGTTAGAGATACGATGAGAGGGCGGTCGGGCGAATTCCGCGGGCGCAGGGGACATGGTGGCAGAGGAGCATCGATCTCGCTCGAAGAGGTAGCCTACTACACTATCATCTTCGTGTTCGCGACGATGCTCACCTATACCATAGACGGGCTGG
>JBDGYW010001491.1:0-2782 GCA_039588935.1 Gemmatimonadota bacterium
CGAGTCCCGTTGTAAAGCGTGTGCTCGGACGGCGGGTTGTCCGTCACCCAGTCCTGAATAGACGTTACCGTCACCCCGTCACAAGATGACCCGTCATAGGTCTCGGGTGTAATCCGGCACCGTTGAGCAGAGGCGTTGCCCGTGACCTTTATGTAGTCCTCGGTGTCCGTGACGGCCATCTCGGGGTCGCTGAGAGCCCGCCACGCCGTGCCGTCACAAGAGCCGGTAACGGCCCACCCGCCAAGCGAGACATCTGCAACCCCGTACATCGGCATGACGTGGAAGGATGACGATGTGCCGTCGTAGGTCTTACGTGTGTTGTCTCCGGCGTCAGATGTATTGTCGTCCATCGCCAGCTCGTACACCTGAAGTTTCTGCCAGCCCGTCCCGCCCTTGCCGCCAGAGATTAGCTCGTTCCAGAATACGGGGTGAGTGACGACCGGCGTGTTGGTCGTGGTATTGGCCGCCGTAATCTTGCTGGCCGAGCCTGCGTTGGTAGCAACCCACATATCGACGGTCTTGGCCCCGATGTCCACCTCAAGGGTGCACCACTTGATGTCGTCTTCATCGTTCGCCGTCGTTGACTGAGCGAAGACGTTCGACCACGTTGACCCGTTGTATCGGTCTATCGAAAATCCGTATTTCGTGGTGGTCGTTGAGTCCTTCTGGCAATAGACCCGGAGCGATTCAGTGGTAGGGGGCGAGACGGTATTGCCTATTGCCGTGCCGTCCGTGTACAGCACACCGTTAGACCCAACCGTCCCGTCATCCGCAGTCGGCATAATCCCGAAGTAGATCCAGACCTTGCCTGTACCGGGAGAGTCGAAGTATGACCCCTGAGATTCACCCCCCGTGTCCGTAGCCCATTCCATCCCGTAGCGAGAAATGCGTGAGTCGGCAGGCTCAATCAGAACACCCCCGAGCGCCGACGCCCTCGACCACGGCCCAAAGCGAACGATGCTGCTCGCCCCTTCATGGTCGTCACCCTGGTTATATCCTTCGTCGTAGCACAGCGAGCCCCTGTGAACCATCAGGTTATCTCACCGTCGCCGCTCGCCTGAACCAGTCGGGACGTAGCTCTCCCGGAACAGCCCGCCTATCTACGATCCTGACCTCAAGCGGCCTGAGTACGTGGACGTGCGCCCGATAGTCAGGCCCCAGTAACGCCTCGATGTCTCGCGAGACCTGCCAGCGATACCACCCCCCAAGAGCAGATGAGATGTCCACCACTTCCCCTGTTCCTCTGACCGTGATAGCCGTGGGGTCTTGTCCTGCGTTCTGGATGTCCGAGAAGTCCCCTTCCCCCATCGCTCGTAAGCGACGCTCCATCCGCGGGAAGCCAGCGAACACCGGCAACCCCCTTGTGATGACCTGTGCGCGAGTCCATCCCGTCTCTGTTTGGATGTGCTTCAGTGTATCGAGCCACGACTTGCGTTCGTCCACGTCCTCAATGAACGATGACCGACCGGCAACGTAGGCAAGGGTAATCTGCGCGAACCGCCTTGCGTTACCCGTGAGGGAGGGAAGGTTTTGCCTGACGGCCTCAACCTGCAAATCGCCGTTGTGCGAGCCGAGACTTGCCGGGAGTGTGGCCCCGCGCCAGCGCGTTCTTTTCGATTGCAGGTCTGCGATCTGGAATCAACGATGTCCACGAACCGCAAATCCTTACCTGTGAAGTCGCCCACCCATTTCGTCCACCTGAACCCCGAATGCCGGGCGTCGTCGGGCACCTCAAAGGGGCGCACATTCAACAGCGCTAATTCGGTGCCCTCGCGTAAGATTCTCATGTCATTCTGATCGCTAGCGTCACGGACAAGCCCTTAGCTGCCGTCGTGTGTATAGCGTCTATGTCGAACGAGAATACGTCCCCCGCCGTCACCGCTGTCGTTGTTAGGTCGGGCTGAGTCGTGGCTTCTGTGGTGCTATTTTCTGCCGTCTCGATGTCCAGCTTGTTCGTCGTCATTACCGTGGTACGACTATCGAATGTCCCCTTGTGAACGTCCACCACCATCGTCCCCGTCGTCCCCGCAGTATCAACGTTGGCGCTGCACCAGTTCTTGTCAGTGTCCGATTGCAACAGCGTTCCCGTAAAAGGGCACACCCATATTCCTCCAACGTCGGTGTCCACGGCAACATCTGTGGCGGAATCAATAAGTCGAAAAGTGATGAACCGGATGTTCCTATCGGACGCGACGAACTGATCGACAGGCATAGCGCGGGTCGAGTCCGTGCCGGTGTCGATCTCTGCGGTGGTGGCTAACTCAACCCCGCCGACGTTCGTTGTTGACGCCGCCTCAAGCGTGACGTTGATCTCAGTGTCGGGTGATTCGGAAGCATCTAGCCCCGCGCCGAAGTCCAGCGTTACGATGTCCGCTCCGCCTACCTGTACATCGTCGTGCTTAACGGTGGTCATGGAGCCGGAGCCGCCACCCGAGCCCAGAGTCGTGTCCGTCCCCGCATCGTTGGTGAAGATCAACGTTGACGGTGCGGTGTTCTTCGTCCACAGATAGCCAAACCCCGCACCCGGCGTACTCTCGTGGTCGGCACGTTCGGGCATCACGATGTCGCTCTGCACGGTCAGCGTCGTCGTGCCTGTAGGGATGGAAAGCACCGTCGCGTCAGCGTCGTTCTTGATAGTTACGTCGGTAGTCGAGCCCTGCCCCGTGAGGATTAATCCCTCCGCAGAGGTGTAGCCCATCGTCGCCGGGTCCGCAGCAGACGTGTCGCCATCCACCGTCAGCGTGGTGACGGCGGTGATGTTGTCCGAGTCGTCAATTAAAAC
>JBDGYW010001492.1:0-2680 GCA_039588935.1 Gemmatimonadota bacterium
GATCCGCATAATTGTCGTTTTGGTGGCGTTGTTTGCGCTTGCGCTACCGGCCCCCTCCTTTGCCCAGGACGATAAAACCACCGCCACGACGACCGAAGTTGTGCCACCGGAAGCGCCCAAGGCGGAGACCATCGCGGCGTCCGATATCGCAGCCAAGGCGGTCGAGGTCGATCTTCGTCTGCGGGAGATCAACGGAAAGCTCACCCCAAAGCCGGCAATCGTCCAGATCGAAGAGAAGTTGCCGGGACAACTCGAGATCATCGACGGGCTCATCGATGAACCCGGCGCGCAGACAAAAGGCCGCTCCGTAAAAGCGCTCAAGGACGGTCACGCCGAATGGACTCGGTACGCGACCTCCATCGACAAGGTCTCGAAGCAGCTCGCGGACCGTTCCAGGGAACTCGAGGGCTACCTGGAGGAGCTGTTGGAGCTTCGCGAACCCTGGACCAGAACACTCGATCAGCTGAAGGAGGAAGCCACCAGCTCCGAGTCCATCGGACAAATCGATGCGGTTCTCGAGGAAGTGGCGGCCGCAGAAGACAAACTGCGCGATCGCGGCGAAACGATCCTCAAGATGCAGAACGAACTGTCCGAACGGCTCGTCGAGATCAACGGCATCCTGCAGCAAATCGTCGATGCAATCGAGAACGCACGTGGCCGTCTCTTTACGATCGACAGCGCCCCGATCTGGCAGGCCACGGCCGATCTGCGCGAGGCCCGACCCGTGCGCGAGTTGTTCGCCGCTTTGCGGACCCTCCCATCGGGCTTTCGCGAACTCCCCAAGAGCTACGGCGACCGGGTCAGGTTCCACATCGTCTTTCTCGTCGTGCTCGTGGCAGGAGTATTCGTACTCCGCAGGAGCAGCAAACACTGGGACCTCGGTGACGCGAGTCTCAATGTCGCGCGGCAAATCATCGCCCGCCCGCTCGCGGCAGCTTTGTTCATCACACTGATCTTCTGGAAGGAAATCTACCCTCTGGCCCCGGCCGTCGTACAGGACATGATGTCACTGCTCATTCTGATCACGGCGGCGATTCTCGTCCCCAAACTCGTTCCCCGCGGTTTCGCGGCGCCGGTCCTGCTTTTGTTTGCGCTGTACTTTCTCGACTTTCTGGATGGCTTCCTGAGTGGTGGTGCGAGCCGCCGCCTGCTGGTGCTGGTCAACACCATCCTTGCGTTTGCGGCCGTCATCTGGTGGTTTCGTTGGGGCCACCTTCGGGTGGACATCAGCGAGAGGAGCCGGCGCCAGTCATTGTCGGTGGCGGGGTTTGCGCTTCTCTTGCTCGTGTCGTCGCTTATTGCCAACGTGGTTGGCGCAACGCAGCTGGCCGATGTTCTGACATCGGGAGTGCTGTCGAGCGCAGCCGCGGGTGTTCTGGTGTTCGTGATCGCCCGGCTTGCGCAAACGGCTTTCGCCCTTCTGCTGCGGTCAGGAATTGCCCGGACGCTAAACTCCGTTCGCCGCTACTCGACCGAGATGAAGCGGATCATCAACCGCGTCATCGTCGTTTTGACATCCTTTCTGTGGCTGCGGTTTGCGCGGGATTAGTTGCGCCTTCTCACACCGGTTGTAGACGGGATCACTGGACTATTTGGAATGCAATTGACCCACTATTCGATCGTGTCGATCGGTTTTCTGATTGCGCTCGCGGCGGCCGGTATCGAGCTGAACCAGTTTGCCATCCTGTTTGGAGCGCTTGGCGTTGGTATCGGTTTTGGACTCCAGACGCTCGTCAACAACTTCGTGTCGGGTTTGATCCTCATGTTCGAGCGACCGATTCAGGTTGGTGATACGGTAGAGGTTGGCACGCTGGTCGGAACGGTGAAACGGATTGGAATTCGCTCCAGCATCATCCGGACCTTCTCGGGAGCGGAAGTGATCGTGCCGAACGGCAATCTCATCGCGGGTGAGCTGATCAACTGGACGTTCTCCGACTCGCTACGCCGCATCGAGCTCCAGGTCGGGGTCGCGTACGGTACCGACCCCAAACAGGTACTGGATATTCTGATGAACACGGCGACCGCACACGAGAAAACACTCGATAATCCCGAACCTCAGTCACTTTTCAAGGAGTTCGGCGATAGCTCGCTCAATTTCGAGATACGTGTGTGGACCGCAGATCCGATGTGGCTCCAGGTGAGCAGCGACATAATGACGAACATCAACGCCGCGCTCGCCGAGGCGGGCATAACGATTCCGTTTCCGCAACGCGATCTTCATGTCAAGAGTGTCGAGGTACCACTCAAGGACGCACTACAACAATACGGAAGCAAGTCGACGCGTCAGCCGAGCGATCAGCCGTAGAACCTCGGGTTTCCACAGCCGTCGATCACGACCCCACCCTCTGCCATTTGAAGAGCTGCTTGTCGCGTTCCCAAAGACCAGCGTGATTGCGCCAGCGGGATTCTGCGCTGGTGGGGCGCTGCCCGGTGCGTCAACGCTCATTCCACCATCTCGATCTTGTCCGGCGAGTTTGGAACCACACAGAGAAACTCGAACCTGTCGTCGCCCTCGACTTTGTAGTAGTGCGGAGTGCCGGCGGGGATAAACACGACGTCCCCGGCTTTGACGTGCACTACCTCGCCACCGATACCGATCTCTGCCCGTCCCTTTAGCACGTACTGCTCGTGCTCGACCGTGTTTGTATGTGCGGGGATACCGCCACCCGGCTGCATGATA
>JBDGYW010001493.1:0-3886 GCA_039588935.1 Gemmatimonadota bacterium
ATGTTGGTAGGGGGAAGCACTGCCACGCGTCTGCGTCCGACCTGTGCCACGACCGTCTTTGACGCGAGAGTCGCAGCGAAATCGTTGGGGGTGTCGAAGCGCCTTGCCGCTTCTTTTACCAGCGCGCGATTTACCGCACGTTCCACATACAACGGAATCTGCGGATCGATCGTACGCAAACCCTGCGGCGTATCCACAGCATGCTTGGCAAGCAACGCCTGTGGCGTTGCGCCTTCGAACGGTACTCGGCCGCTAACCATCTCGTATACAACGCAACCCAACGCGTACACGTCACTGCGGCCGTCGATGGTGTCTTCACCGAAGGCCTGCTCCGGGCTCATGTATGAGGGGGTGCCTACGGCAATCCCTGTCTCTGTGAGCTTCTCGCCACCTGCCGCTTGAACGGCCCGGGCAATTCCGAAATCGGCGACTACGGCCTGGTCACCTGCAAGCAGGATGTTCTCGGGTTTGATATCGCGGTGGATCACTCCGCGCTCATGTGCATAGGTCAGCGCCGAGGCCACCTGCTCTGTGATTCTAACAGAGTCGGGAATGGATAGCCTCGCTTCACGGGTCAAACGCTCCCTTAGCGATTGACCGTCCACGAATGGCATGACGTAGTAGAGGAAGCCTCCGGCTTCGCCCGAGTCGATCAGCATCAGAATGTGGGGATGCGTCAGTTTGGCGGAGATCTCGATTTCCCGGACGAAACGTTCGACGCCGATTGACGCTGCAATCGCGGGGTGTAGAACCTTGACGGCAACGTCCCGCCGGTGCTTGAGGTCCTTGGCGAGATAGACAGACGCCATACCACCAACGCCAACCTCGCGGTCAATCGCGTAACACTCAGCCAATGCCTTGGTGAGGCGGGCAAAGTCAGTAGTCAGAACGGCAGCTCCTGTGGTCCGTAGCGCACTTACTATATGGCGGCGACAGCTCAAATGCGAGCGCCCGCGCCACTTACCGCTCCGGGTCGCAGCACCTATCTTAGCCCTGCATTTCGCAGGTACCTCCAATGAAAAAGGTGAAATCTGATGATCGCGTTTCTTTTGGCGCTTGCGACGGTAACGCCGCAAGAAGCTGACAGCACGGTGCTGGTGCAAGAGGGTATTCGAAACCCCGCGTTTTCGTCAACCGGTCGCTTGGCATACGAACACGAGGGCGACCTCTGGATCTTAGGTGTCGAGTTCGGGAGCACGACGCAAGACAGAGAGCCGGCATCTGGTTCCGCACCATCCTTTGGACACCCGGTAAAGGTGACGACCGGCCCGGCCTGGGATCGACACCCGGTTTGGGGACCAGGCGGGAGAACATTGGTCTTTTCCTCGAATCGAAACGGAACGATCGATCTCTGGAGCGTGAGTGTCGGCGCGGATGGCTCGGTTGGCCAGGCGAGTGCACTGACGAATTCCGCACAGGAGGACAGTGAGCCGACCACAGGGCCGGATGGAACAGTTGTCTTCGTGCGCGGAGAGAATGGCACCGCAAACCTCACCTCATTGGTTGGTGCAGAGGTTTCTCCCACGATTTCCCCAGACGGTCGTTGGGTCGCGTACGTCTCGGTGGTTGGAAGGCGTCGTTTGTTGAGAGTTGTAAACATGCAAGGTGATGAGGATAAGCTCGTTGTCGGTGACATGGCGGTCGAGCACCCGTCATGGGCACCGAGTGCCGAGGCGCTTTCGTTCACGACCCGTTCGGGTAATCGCGGAGTTTGGATCACATCCGTCGAGCGTGGATTTGTGAATATGCTGGACGTCCGTCCAGCGGCTACCGCATGGTCACCTGACGGCCGTTGGGTGATCCTTGCAACGCTGCCGCGCGCCGACGTGGGGTACAACGGTGATCCGAACCGTCTGGACAACAGTCTCGACCGGGATGACTTCGTTGTCGGTGGTGAGCTTTGGATGACACCAGCGCCCACACTCCCTGGAATAGCCTCGACAGAGGTTCCTCTATCTGCAGTCGTGGATAGAATAGCCCGCAACGCAGAGAGGTTCGATCGTCTCTGGACACGCGTGGAAGAACTCTATTACGGCGAGGACGGTGGACAGGAATGGGGCCAGTTGCGATCGGAATACCGTTCTTCGGCGCTACGCGCGTCGTCCGACTCGGCACTCGACGAAGTGATGTACGAGATGCTGCGTCGACGACCGCATCTGCGGCGGGAGGTGGAGGGTGGGGCAGCAGTCTCGAGCGCGCACTCCCTTGCGTCGGCTGCCGGCGCAGAGATGCTGAGTCGCGGAGGTAATGTCATAGACGCTGCGGTGGCGACCTCGTTTGCCATTGGAGTGGTCGAACCCGACGCGAGTGGCATGGGTGGCTACGGGGAAATGGTCCTCCATCTGACGGACATGGAAGAGCCTGTCGTGATTGAGTTCCTCACCCGGGTTCCGGAGCAGGCCGGCTTGGGAAACGCGAGCCTTCTGGTGGATGGAACCTTGCCGGCTGACGGACCCGTATTGGCAAACATACCGGGCACGGTTGCAGGGATGTGGAAGGCATGGGAGAAATATGGGAGCGGCAATCTCGAATGGTCAGACCTCCTACAGCCGGCAATCAGACTCGCAGAGAACGGATTCGAACTCGATGAGGCGTTCACGACAACGATATCTCGCGAGCGGCATCGTTTTGAGAAATACGAAAGCAGCAAACGTTTGTTCTTACCGGATGGTCAACCACTCGAGCCCGGTGACACCCTTAGAAACACCGATCTTGCCTGGACGCTGCGTCAGATCGCGAACGGTGGCGCAGACGCCTTCTACAGCGGCGAGATCGCGAGACGTATGGTCGCCGATCTCAGAGGGTTGGGCAACGCAATGACCCTCACCGACATGGCGCGGTACTTTGCTGTGGAGCGGGAGCCGATACAGGGGACTTATCACGGTCACACCGTCTATTCTGCCGCGCCGGCTGCCGGAGGTGGAGTGTCGCTGGTGACCAAGCTCAACCTGCTAGACAACGCGGTACCATCCGATCTGTACCGCGACGATGCGGTTGCGCTGCACTCAATGATCGAAGCGTGGAAGCTCACACCATCGACAGCCGGGAGACTCGCCGAATCCTAGCCGCGCCACAGGACCGAGCGAGCTTCGCAGGACCGGCGACGGTGAGCCGGCGTGCTCGGAGGATGGCGAGATTGGGTTCTCCTGGGGTGAAGAGCTGCCGGAGTGTGTCCACGGGGACGAGTTGGGGTGTCGCGCTTCCGGCACCACTGCATTTACAGTAGCGGACGCGGACGGCAACATGGTCGCGGTTACGCAGACGCTGGGCACGTGGGGTGGCAACTTCTATGTCACGTCTGGGCTGGGGTTTCTCTACAATGACAAGCTGCGGTCTTATCGCACGGATCCTGGTTCTTATGGAGCCCGATTGCCCTTTGCCCGTCACGGTACGAGCATAGCGCCGACCATCGTGTTCGAAGGAATCGGGGCAGTCCAGCGTCCCCGGTTCGCTGTAGCTGCAGCGGGCAACGCGTGGATCACTTCAGCGGTCTACCAGATGCTTGTTGCGATGGTCGACCAGAGGCTCGGTCCGCAGGACGCGCTCGAGCTGCCAAGGTTCCTCGTGGGTTCCGGGCGGGGTGGGGGAGAGGTGCGGGAAGTCGTTGTGCAACTCGAGGACGGGTTTTCCCCTGAGGTCATGCGTGAACTCGCACGCATGGGGCACGATGTGCAGATGATCTCCCTGCGCGGGGAGCTCAGAATGGGTTATGGAGCCGCGGTGCTGATTGACGGTGGAGTGGTACGCGCGGGTGGAGACCCGCGGCGTTCAGGGGGAGCGAAGGCCGTCCGCTAGGTCCAGTCGCCTGACGGGTCCGTCTGGCCTGTATCGAGTAGCGGGGATGGAGTATCCTCTCGGATCGACGACAGCTCCTCTAGGCGGTGCT
>JBDGYW010001494.1:0-2129 GCA_039588935.1 Gemmatimonadota bacterium
CGAGTGAGTCTTCGCGCCAAATCTGCAGGTATGCCCACTGCACGCCATGTTCGTGATGCAGCAACTCTCGCATAAGTGTGTCGGATTGAGCCTCCGGTCGCGCTAACACGAAGTTCCAAACCAGCGCATCGGCCCACTCCATATGCTGCACCAGCTGCTGCAACTCATTTGGTAGCATCCGAAGTTCCTCGTCGAAGAATCAACGCAGCCTACCAACTCGGCGCATTAGTTTCTCCGCCTCCCCGCCCGCGGTTCGCGGCCACCTACCTCAAAGGAGACGCAGATGTCATCGGTCGAACACGTCCTGCCAAGTGGCGAGCGTGTGGAAGGCAGTCACTGCCGTTCCTCGAGCAGCCCCCCCTTTAACACCTGGCGTAGCACCGTCTTTACGTCCTCCACCGTGAACGGCTTCCTGAGAGACACTTCAGCCAGAAACTCGCTTGGATTCGCCAACAGCTCCTCGGCTGTCGACATCGGTACCAGCTTTGCTTTCGGGTACGCTTTCCGCATCCACCTCATGAGTGCGTTGCCATTCATATCGGGCATGATCAGGTCAACGATGGCGAGATCGATACTACGTTCTCCAAGCACCCCGAGAGCCTCAACGCCATCCGGGACCGCAAAGGCATCGAGTCCTTCCTCCTCGATGATGTGGCTCAGTACGCGGAGGATCGCAGGGTCGTCGTCGACAATCAGAACCTTAGCCATAGCACCCGAACCTACACCCCCTCCCCTTCCCCGCTAGTGCATTTTCGGGGCAGCGCGAAGACCCTCTCGGAAATTCTCAACGAAATTCCCGCAAGTTGACATGCATATCTTCAATACATAGTCTGTACGGTGCTGTGTGTGGATGGCAGTAGCGGTGAGGGGAAGGGATCTCAGAGCAGTGCGATGGAGTAGGGTTGGCGTTGTTGTGGCGTCGGGACCTACCGACTCCTTCAAAAGATCCACCCAAGACAAAACGGCTGTACCAAACGATCCTACGAGTTTGGTAGGAGGGAGACGTGCAGGCATGTACCACTGTGGTAGTAAGCAGGACCACCTTCTCTTTCCGGCGGAAATCAAGAACCTCTACAGGCTCGGCTTCACATCAACCAAGCAGGTCCGTCGATTCATATGTGCGGTCTGTGCATCGCGTATGGATGGTCTTCCGCTTTCCAAGTACGGCCTCTATCTCTTTGAGGCTGCACAGCTCATCCTCTACACTCAGAAGAACCATGAGCTATTCGAGACTCTCACAGCCGAATGGGAACACCAGCGGCTGAAGCTTGTGGAACCGGACTGCGAGGTTTCTCGTTTGACAGGATAGGATTGTGCGAAGCTGGAAAAGGTGCCGCTCAACGAAGACTAGCCTGCGTACCCGTGGTGCCCCTTGGTTGTCTATCAACATCTGCATGGTTTGGGGTGCCTTATGAGTGTCAGGGGTGTGAGGGATTCAAAAGCGTCCTCTTCGATCCGTAAGGAGCACCGTCACGTACCATTCCTCGCCGATGCGTCGTGAGCGACTGAGAGACAGAGATGTGGTACGATTGCGCCAGGCCACTCCCTCATGCTCGACCCCGGGCCGGGAGTGCGGCCCAGTTCCAGTGGGTGGCCCTAACCAGGCAGTTATCCGCTGGACGAGGGCATTGAAGTCTGTATCACCACTTAGTCGGGCAACAATCACTTGCAGCCGGTCATGACGATCCGGACTAATGCGAATCTCGTCAGTCGGCCCAACACGGCTGATGGATTCTCCGTAGATCCAACGGGAGAGCTTTCCCGGACGACGCTCCCAACGATCATCCGGGTTGTATGGATCACGTAATGTCAGCTCTGTTCCATTCGAGAGGCTGAGGGACCGGGGAACGAACTTTTGATCACTCTCCGTGATCGTGAGAGGTGCGTCACACGCTACCGGCGACAGGGTTAGCCGACGCAGCTGTCGCTCACGAGGGAAATCCCAGAACGACTCGGCCTCGCCAATCAAGCGGCCATCCGCGCCAAGCAGCCTGGCTTTGAGCCCAGCAGAACCGGTTGACCAGGATACCACAACGGTGTCGCCATCCAGTCGCCAGCCTGTTGCCCCGTGGACACTCGGAAGGGCGTTTGGCGCAACGGCTAGAGTCCAGCTCCCTCTGAAGAGCGAG
>JBDGYW010001495.1:0-2449 GCA_039588935.1 Gemmatimonadota bacterium
CCGTGGGTGTCTGACTCGAAGGTGGCCACCTTGGTGGCGCCAAAGCGCCTCAGCTCGTGGGCGATCTGCTCTTTGGTACGGCCGATGGAGACGTTGGTGGCTTTGGCGTAGGTGTTCATGGGTTACCTATCGGCGAGCTGTGAGCTTGGGTGCACGAGCAGACGACGAGCGGTCCGCGCTGCTCGATGCGTGTACCCGGTCCACACTTGCAGCTGGCGACGTCGGTGCAGAGCGACTCGACGCAGGCCTTGGGGGTCAGCTGATCTCTGACGATGGATTCGAGCTGCTGACGATCGGCGGGGTTGTAGATGATGCCGTGTAGCATCCAGCCGATGACGATACCGCCGATGAAGTAGACGCCCTGTGGGCCAATCTTGGTGATGATGGACTGGGTGAGGTTTTCAGTCATGTCATTCTCCATCGACCACTGCGCGGTAGTCGTCGCCTAACAATAGCGGTCGCCCGAGCATGACTTTGCGACTGACAGGGTAAAGCTCGGTACCGCAGAAGCATTCCTCACGTGCGGTAGCATTGTTCATAATGTAGATCGTGCCGCAGTGGATGCAATGGTGGGCTTGTAAGGAGTCTAATTCCCGTTGCGGCTCGGCGATCTCTTTCCGGAACTCGTCTACCGTGACTTCCTTGGTCACCTTGAACCCCAATGCTTCGACGAGGCGGACGAGCTCGTCGGTACCGATGCAGAGGGTGTTGCAGTAGGACAGGCAGACACTGCCACCGGCGATGGTCATTTTGCACGAGCTCGCCGGTATTTTGAAGGTGGGCTCGTCGTTGACGGGGTTCGTGGTCATGGTGACTCCGGTTGGGGCGGATCGTAGTCCAGCGACCAGGTGCAGTCTTCGAGTAGCTCCTGGATAGTCACCGGTGCATCGTGCTCCTCGATGGGAGGATGGAAGGTGACGTTGTCGGGGAGGTCGAAGCCGTTCACAACATGGCGTGTGCGTTGCAATATACGGGTCCACACTTGGCCTATGGTGACCATTTTGTTGGCCGGCTTGCGAGCCGTAGGTGGAGGCGGTGTATGGTATGCGCTGAAGATTCGTGGCGCTAGCGCTTCAGAACCTGGGCTAACACATTGCAAGGCGCACTGTTCGATGGGCTCTGTGCTAACCCTCCAAAGCGTCCTATCTTCTGCGTTCCACCACACTTGGCCGAGGCGCATCTTAGGGGGCCATGGCGTCTGCGCATCCTGGTCGTAGGCGGTCAGGTCTTCGGCGACGCCGGCCGTCTCGGTCTGTTGGTAGATGGTCGGGTTACGCACCTCGGTATTCTGTGGCTGGCTGCCAAAGATGCCGTCCTTGTGCCCAAAGGTGTCCTGCGCTTCGATGGTCAGGGGGTCACCCGTAGGGGGCGGCTTAAACTCGTCGATGGTGCCGTGGAAGCTGTATTCGAGGGTTGTCGAAAGTATCGACTCGAAGGGCACGGTATGCTCAATCGTGCAATTTGTGCCACGCGACTTGATCCGCGCGGTCTTGCTGCCATGGGCGGCGACTACGACGAGCACGCGTTCTTCGTTGCCTGTTGTCCAGTACCGGCAGTAGAGCTGCCCGACCTCGACCGTTTTAGGCTTCGTACGGTTGGCGCCCCATGGGCGCGCTCCATCGTCGGCTACCAGGTCGTTGATGGCATGGAGTGCTCTATCGAGTAGCGCTTTATCCAATTGCGCGGACACCGGTGGCCTGAACTCGGCGATGGTACCGTGGTATTGCCAGCGTGATTGGAGATGAAGCGCCGTAACAGCGGTGGACCATTTCACGCCACCTTCGACGAGATAGTAGTGAGCCGTGTCTTCGTGGACCTCGAAGATGAGTGCTCTGGAAGCAGAATCACCGTCAGCGTGTAAGCGCTGCCATAGTTGTCCAGCTTGGACGGTAGAAGGCTTTGGTTCGAAGTGGCCCCAGCAAAGCCTCCCATTCTTCGAGCTCAGCTTAGCGATATGCTTGAGTGCACGTTTTAGGCAACCTTCGCAGGTGCAGCCGTTGTGTGTCTCGGGCCCCTGGTGGATCACGGGCGTCTTGACGTTGGGGTCGAAATGCGCCTGCGGCTCTGTGACGCTAGGTCCTGCTTTGAGGTTGAGCGTTCCACCGGTGCTGGTGGTATCTTGCTTCGACGTGGCCGGTGTGCTGTTCCGCGGGCGCCAGGAGCCCTTAGGATAGTCATGAGCGGCCTCGACCACCGAACGCGGCATCGGAGTCTTTGGGAACAGGTTGCGCGACTTGAAGCCGCAGTGCCGGTGGTAACACAGGATGCGCACCTCCATGGCGTGACCCAAATCTCGGTCGATCCGGTCAGCCGGCTTACGACACTTGTTGCACAAGCTGCGACCTTTGTAAGCCCAAGAGCGCACCCGATCTTTGAAGAGCTGTTTTGGACTGCGACCTTTGACGAGCCGGTGCTGTTTGGCGCTGTGGGGCAACAGCTCGCACGCTTT
>JBDGYW010001496.1:0-2681 GCA_039588935.1 Gemmatimonadota bacterium
CGTCTTTCGGCGCAGAGGACGGCTTCGTTTCCAAGCTCGACAGCGCCGGACACTTCGTCTGGGCAGGGCAGTTCGGGGGGCCGAATCTTGTGCGGACTTGGGGAGTGGTCGTGGACTCCAACGGCGACGTCTACACAGCCGGGAGGTTCTCTGGCACAGTTGACTTTGATCCCGGCCCCGGGACGTTCTTCCTGACGTCTTTCGGCGAAGAGAACAGCTTCGTTTCCAAGCTCGACAGCGCCGGACACTTCGTCTGGGCAAAGCAACTGGGGGGAATGGTGAAGGCTGCCCACGGCGTCGTGGCACTGGACAGCAGCGACAACGTTTACACAGTGGGTTGGTTCTACGACACGGTGGACTTCGACCCCGGCCCTGGGACGTTCTTCCTGACGTCTTTCGGCGCAAACGACGCATTCGTCTCCAAGTTCGACAGCGCCGGTAACTTCGTCTGGGCAAAGCAACTGGGGGGAGCGTCGGGCGATAGCGCCGGCTACCCGGTACTGGACAGCAGCGACAACCTTTACATAGCGGGAGGGTTCCGGGACACAGTGGACTTCGACCCCGGCCCTGGGACGTTCCTCCTAACCGCAATCGACGAAAGCGACGTTTTCGTCTGGAAGTTCGGCTATGTCGATATCCGACTGGAGAACCAGAATCCCACATTGATTCACTTCAGCCCCGATTCCCCGTCGCTCTCGTTTGACGTGGCGACCGGCCTTCTGTCCGATCTCCAGGCAGACGATGACTTCACTCGAGCGACCTGCCTCGGCACGTTCTCCGGAAACCCGGCGAGCGATGACTCCACTCCCCCTGCAGGCGATGGGTACTACTACCTGGCACAGGGGCTGAGCTGCTGCACCACGCAGGGCTACGGTGACTCGACGCTGATCCCCGACCCGCGGGACGACCTGAACATCGTCAGTCCGTGCCCCTAGACGAGGCGCGCGGCGCGAGCGTGGTTGTCAGGAGGTGTGACATGAGCACCAGATCCGGTCTGATCGTCTTCATGCTCCTGACCCTGATGATGCTGATCGCGCCCCCTGTAGCACAGGCCCAGGACATCCTCTGGGCAAAGCAGTGGGACAGTGTGGGCGCACGACTGGCTGTGGACAGGAGCTACAACGTTTTCAGAGTGGGTAACTTCTCGGGGACATTGGACTTCGATCCCGGTCCCGGCACGTTCGAAATGACGTCTTCCGGTGAAGTAGACGGCTTCATCTCCAAGCTCGACCGCGACGGAGGATTCCTCTGGGCAAAGCAACTGGGAGGAACGGGATTCATTGAATGGACCAGAGCTGCGCTGGATGACGACGGGAACGTTTACATCGTCGCCGCATTCTACGGGACGGCGGACTTCGATCCTGGTCCCGGGACATTCGAGCTGACAGCTCCCTTTGGCTTCGACACCTTCGTCTGCAAGCTTGACAGCTCGGGCAACTTCGTCTGGGCAATAGCAACGACTGGAGGAGCATTCAGGGATTCAATGGGGATGAGTGTGATTGTGGACGGCGACCACGTCTACACAGTCGGGGTGTTCGACGGCACGGTGGACCGGCACCTTCGAACTGACGAGTCCCGGTAGTGGACTGGACGCGTTCGTCTGGAAGCTCGATAGCGCCGGTAATTTCGTCTGGGCGGGGCAGCTAGGGGGGGCGTCAGGCACCGTGTGGCCTCTGGGAGTCGGCGTGGCCCCCGATGGACACGTCTACACGGTGGGGTATTTCAACAACACGGTGGATTTCGACCCCGGTCCCGACACGTTCGAACTGACGTATTTGGGCGTAGACGACGCGTTCGTTTCGAAGCTCGATAGCGCCGGTAATTTCGTCTGGGCGGGGCAGTTCGGGGGGCCGCAACGAGTGAGATCCAACGAAGTGACCGTAGACCCCAACGGCTGCGTATACACGATCGGTTCTTTCGACGGCACGGTGGACTTCGACCCCGGACCTGGGACGTTCAACCTGATCTCTGAAGGGGACAGCGCCGTGTTTGTCCACAAGCTTGACGGCACAGACAACTTCGTGTGGGCAAAGCAGCCGGCGGGAGTGCTATACGGTGGCCCCGGCGGCGTGGCACTGGACAGACGAGACAACGTCTACATTGCGGGGTGGTTCCAGGACACGGTCGACTTCGACCCCGGCCCTGATACGTTCTTCCTGACCTCTCTAGGCGAAAAGGACGGCTTCGTTGCCAGGCTGGATAGCGCCGGTAACTTCGTCTGGGCAAACCAACTGGGTGGGGCGTCGACCGATAGCGCCGGCTACCCGGTACTGGACAGCAGCGACAACCTCTACATAGCGGGATCGTTCTCCGGCACGGTGGACGTTGATCCCGGTCCCGGGACATTCTACCTGACCTCAATCGACGGAAGTGACGTTTTCGTCTCGAAGTTCGGCTACGTTGACATCCGGCTGGAGAACCAGGATCCGACATCGATTCACTTCAGCCCCGATTCCCCGTCGCTCTCGTTCGACGTGGCCACCGGCTTTCTGTCCGATCTCCAGGCGGACGATGACTTCACGCAGGCGACCTGCCTCGGCACGTTTTCCGGCAATCCGGCGAGCGATGATTCCACTCCCCCCGTCGGCGACGGGTACTACTACCTGGCACGGGGTCTGAGCTGCTGCACCACGCAAGGGTACGGTGACTCCACGCTGACCCCTGACCCACGGGAC
This sequence comes from Gemmatimonadota bacterium, assembly GCA_039588935.1. Classification (GTDB taxonomy): domain Bacteria; phylum Gemmatimonadota; class Gemmatimonadetes; order Gemmatimonadales; family GWC2-71-9; genus JBDGYW01. The sequence goes on from JBDGYW010001496.1 coordinate 2,676, forward strand.
GACCTG
>JBDGYW010001497.1:0-658 GCA_039588935.1 Gemmatimonadota bacterium
GTGTCGCTGGCGACCAACTACCGCCGGCCGACTCTGCCCGGATCTACTGCGAGTGAGACTAGCTGTTTCGTGCCTCGCGCATTGCGGGTCGACATCCATTCTTTTGTTCACCATGGGATGTGAGCATCCCCGGATCGAAGGAACCCTCTCTCCACCTCCCTTAGGGCTGCTGACCGTGGCAACGGCGATTTCCAGCTCGGCCACATTTGGGATATCTGGTGCTGTGGGCCTCGACGGCTGCGGGATCTTGATAGTAGGACGGGAGTGGGGCTCGATCATGCGGATAAGGCCGGACGGCTCAATAGACCCGCGAGGATTTCGGATCCCAGGGAACCACCGTTCAGTTCACTTGGAAACTCGGGACGGTCGGAATATCCTTGCTTGGTCAAGCAAACCGCCCTTCCTAGGAATCGTGACGAGCGATACAGCAGTTCTTTCCGTGCCGGTCCCAACCCATCCGTGGGGGGGCAAACGGGCAGGTCCCGTCTCTTTGCTCCCATCAGGAAGCATTGCAATGGCTCCGCTAGGTGGAAGTTCCCCACAGAAACGCCCAGACCCCTGGATACCAGCGCCAGTCATCCGGATCTTTGATTTCGTCGGTCGGATCGAGGCGGAGGGTGGTGAAGTCCAAGATATGGGTGGGTTCTACTTGCCCTGG
>JBDGYW010001497.1:663-2204 GCA_039588935.1 Gemmatimonadota bacterium
TGGGTGCGTTCTCGTATGACACTCGGGGCAACGGGTGACACAGTTCTTTCTTTATCATTGTCGGATGGCATACTATCTGCTTACGCCGTGGTGAAGAGTACCGGTGATCTAACCTTGCTGACAACGAAGAAACTGCGATCGTACTTTCAGCCGCCTCCTGTGATCGAGGAGGTGTGGAGTTATCCGTGGATACACTTCGGAGGTGATCAGATCAAGATTGTCGAAGCCAGACCCATTCGAGCGGCGACGTTTGGGCCATTAGGTAGGGCATTCATCATTCGCAACTATTCCGCAGAATGGCGCCATTATCGGGATAGGTTTTTTGAAACTGACGGTGACTGGGAGGTGCAGGCGCGTGGATTGGAGATTTACGGTCCAGGGGGGATGTTCCTGGGTGCATGGGCGTTGCCAGAGTCGGCATTGACAACGAATTGGCTAAGTGTTGACGTAAACGGGAGGATTCTGCTCGGGGATGGACAAGCCGTAATCGTCGTCCAAGATCCGACGTTTTCGGCCAAGCCCTGCCCGCTGATGCCTCCGTACATCACCGCGGCGGGAGCGGATGGGCCGGTGGCACTTGGGGAAGGTGCTTTTGAGTAAGGGTGAGGCAACCATGACCGAAAAACGAGCCTCCTGTCTCGCGTTGGCCTTTCTTTCCATTAGTTTCGTCACTTGCTCGGCAGACCGGGATCCGACCCGGCGTCGAACGACGCTTATCGATAGTGCTGGCATACGTGTTGTGGAGAGCCCTGCTGAGCGTTGGGCGGACACGGGGAGGCAGTGGGAACTGGAGGCGGACCCATCGGTCGAGATCGAGGGGGAGTCGTCACACTACGCTTACTATTTCTATGACGTGACCGCAGTACAGATCATGGGCGATGGTTCGATCGTCGTCGGGAACAACGGCTCGAGGCAACTTCATTGGTTCGACTCGTCAGGTGTGTTCGCCCGAAGCACCGGCGGGCCGGGCGAAGGTCCGGGAGAGTTCCGGGCTATACAGGACCTGTTCCGGTGCGCTGGGGACACTCTCGTCGTTTTTGAGGGTCGTCATCGGTTGAGTTTGCTTGACGCCCGCGGCGATTTCGTTCGGACTGAACGAACCCGTGGATTACTCTATCGCGCGTACGGAACTGTTGCAGGGGTTTCGAGGGACTGTTCGGCCGTCCTTGTTGTCGATGGGGAGTATCGGCCTCCCAGTCCTGGTCAGGGGGTTCACCAGCTGCCCCAAACACTCTATTGGGCTTCCCTCCGCTCTCCCACTAGGGACACGTTATTAGCGTTCCCCGGCCCGGATTTGTATCCGTGGACTTTGCGAGATCAGCTCGTCAGCCAACGCTTCCCATTCGGAAAGGTGCCGGTATGGGCAACGAACGGATATTGGGTTGCTTTCGGGTCAGCAGGTCAGTTCGAGATTCAAGGCTTTGATCAGCAAGGCAAACTGAGACGGATCATTCGATGGGCTGCAGAGCCGAGGCCAGTTGCGGGCACCGCCTTGGGCAGATTTCGCGAGGACTACGCCGCCTTCGTGCAGAGTAACCCGT
>JBDGYW010001498.1:0-2228 GCA_039588935.1 Gemmatimonadota bacterium
CGGCAGGCTTCCGTTTCCCAGGTTGGCAAGCCCTGGGGGAGCCCGACGTTCTTCTCCCGCTCTATCTGGACAAAACCAATCCCGAGCGGGGATCCTACTACCTCTATGCAATCGGTCGTCTGCGCGACGGCGAAACAACTGAGAGCGCCGAATCAGCACTGAAGACCATCGCGTCGCGTCTCGCCGATGTCTTTCCCGAAACAAACCGCGACCGCACCGTCGCTCTTGTGCCACTGCGGGATATCGTGCTCGGAGATTCGGCAAACCGCATCTGGATCTTACTCGGAGTAGCGGGGATCGTACTTCTGATCGCCTGCACGAACGTCGCGGGGCTTCTCCTGTCACGAAACGCCGGACGCAACACCGAGATGGCGGTCCGAGCGACGCTCGGCGCCGGGCAGAACCGGTTGCTGCGCCAGTTGCTGACTGAGAGTGTCGTATTCGCGCTCATCGGTGGCACCGCGGGCCTTCTTGTCGCCTGGTGGGGCGTCGGACTGATGCGCGGAGCGATAGCTGCGACCGTGCCACGTGCCGACCAACTGGGGATCGACGCCCTGGTGGTTCTCTTCACCTACGGTGTGGCATTCGTGACAGGCATACTCTTCGGAATCTTCCCAGCACTGTCGACATCGCGCGCTGATCTCACGAGTACGATCAGACAGGGTTCCCGCACCGTCACGGCGGGGCACACCCATACCCGATTCCTCAGCATCATGATCGTGGGTCACTCATGCTCCGCAGCCTCTGGCAGGCAACCGATTCGCGGGAGCTACACCAGCCCGAACAAGTGCTGCTGGCCGGGTATATCCAGCCTCAGGAGGAAAGCGAAAACTTCATGACCCCCGACCCGCTCCTAGACCAACTGCTAGAGAGAGTCCGAACCCTGCCGGGAGTGCGATCCGCCGGGGCTACAGCGCGCCTTCCATTACAGGGGGGCTGGACCGCGGGCATTCTCACGGAAAGCCAAGATTACGATCCCGAGGTGGATGGCGGTTACGTCAACGTTGTTTGCGCGTCACCTGGCTACGTGGAGGCGGTGGGGATGAACCTGATCCGCGGTCGCGACCTGTCCAGACAGGATATGAACGAAGGCAACTTGGGTGCGTTAGTGAACCGCACCCTTGCGGAAGCTGCCTGGCCGGGTGAGAGTCCTTTGGGAAAAAGGATTCGAGCGAATGACAGAGATCCCTGGTTCGAAGCGACTATCGTTGGGATGGTCGACGACGTCAGGCAGAATGGGCTCGAATCTCCGGTTGAACCCGTCGTCTACTTCTCTTTCTTCCCCTTTTTCCAGCCGAACCGATGGGTTGTCGTGCGAACCGAAGGCGACCCGTTGACACTCGTGCCGGCACTGCGGGAGCAACTCGCGGAGTTGGACCCGCACCTTCCCATCAACCGGGTTCTTACCGGCGCAGATCTTTACGATAGCATGGCAACACAGCGCCGTTTCACTACCCGACTGATTGGCTTGTTCGCGCTCGTAGCCCTTTGCCTGGTAACAGCCGGCACCTATGGAGTGATGGCATTCATGGTGCGGCAACGGAGCCACGAAATGGGAGTCCGCGCAGCGCTTGGTGCCAACCGAAATAGGATCATCAGTCTGGTTCTGAGTCGAAGCCTGCACCTGGCATTTGCAGGGATCGGTCTCGGCCTGCTCGGCGCCTTTTTGGCCTCCGGAGTGGTCGGGAGCCTTCTCTACGGGGTCGGTCCCTTGAATATCTCGTTCTTGGCGGGTGCCGCGGCATTTATGGTCCTGGTGGCGATCTGCGCCGCGCTCGTACCGGGGCTCCGAGCAGTACGCATCGATCCGGTGGAGGTGATGCGCGCGGATTAGCTAGCAACGTCGCCTTTTGCTGGGACGCGCAGGCGACACACACACAGGAAAGATGTGCTGAGGCAGGCGGTCTCTTGACTTCAACCCAGCTACCGAGCAGGCGTGCGTTTCTCAGCAATCTCCACTACCAAACCAGCCAAGCCGGCGTTGATTGCTAGGGAATACCCGAGAAACACCAGCGTGCCAGGGAGTTGAGAGGCGATGGCGGCACCGGTGTCCTCGGCCTCACCACGTCCTTGAACGGTCCAAAGAACTCGTAGGGGCTCACATCCAACGCAGCCAAGATCGCCGCCAAAGAATCCACCGTAACGCCGCTCTCGCCGCGTTCCTGTTTGCCAACATAGGAGCGGTGCACCATCACCAGCCAGGTTGCTTTGTCGCGAACGGGGTGTAG
>JBDGYW010001499.1:0-2013 GCA_039588935.1 Gemmatimonadota bacterium
ATATGACTCGATTCCTCTCGAGCGGGAGGCATATGATATGGATGTTCGATTCGGATCGAATCCGATCTCGTCATTCTCAGTTGAGGCCGAGGTTACCGAACGTCTCAAGTTAGTAGACTGATCCAATCCCACCCCCCGCTCCCTCGCCGCGAGCGCGAGAAGACTGAATCCTCGACGACTGTCCCAATCAATACCCGAATTTTCCTCATTCAAAGCCGAAAAATTTCTGCGAAACTTTCACCGAAATGATTTCAGAATTTCGTTTCTTGGAGCCATTTCCTGACAACACGTCACGGAAACTCTCGCATGCTGGATGTTGGGTGGGGCGAGAGGCTCAGGGGGGCCTGGGGGCTGCCGGACGGACGAAGAATGGCAGGTTATCAAGAATGGTGAACCGGATGCTCAAGGCCCTGAAGAGAACGACAACCTAGTACGCTACTGCGAGGTACAGCCCGCTGGTGAGCAGGACGAACCCCAGCCGAACTCAAACTCACCACCGCTCAGAGCTACCTCGACTATTCGACAACCAGCGGAATGTGAACGGTGTTCCCAACGACCACCACGATGTATTTCGCACCCTTCCCAACTGGATACTCGGTATCGCCTGCTCTAACGAATGCGTTCTCATGCGGGGTGTACCTAACTACTCCACCAACCGCGCCGGTGAGCTTCATGTTTTCAAACTCGATACTGTCAGACGTGACTGCAATCCAACTTTGGGCCATGGCGCCTGCCTTGGTTGTGATGATGGGATGGAAGATGCAGCAGCAAACGATGAACACAAGGCCTTTGCTTGTGGGAAAACCCAATCTCTGAACTAGGTGCGAGCGTTCTGGACGATGGCTGGCGCTGTGGCGCTGCCCGACGTGCGGGGGCGTTGCGGTGTGTCGGGTCGTGAGTGGCAAGTAGATGGGCCGGGTTCAACGCCGACCCTTTCTCATCTTTGATTTTGTCGCCCCGAAGGTGGAGGGGTTGGGCGTTGGTTTCTTGTTCGCCTCACCTAATCGCTTTTGTTCCGCTTCAATGGCGGCGTAGATCTTGACAGCCCTTGCGACAGCCTTCTGCACGACATCTTTGCCGTCTGTTGTCTTCGTCGCAACGATGTTGGAGGCAATCAGCAGAATCGCTTCATCCTTGTTCATTGTTCACCTCTGGTGTGTGGTTCGTGCGGAAGACGGCGTTCTGGTGCTCATCAGCCTCATGCGTAAGTCAGACCACAGCTTCATGCACGTGGTGCGGCACTTCGTGACCTGAATATCACAGGAGGTAATGACGGGTAATGCGGGTGCCAAGATAGATGCCGAAACCGGCCCCGACCATACTGACGATAAACGCGGTCATGATCCCGATGAAGGACCCGAGCCACCAGCCCAACGTGCTTCCGGCAACGGCTCCCAAAATGGCGAGTGGCTTACGCATGTCGTGCAATCCTCCCTGCAATCACTGTGAGCGGCCCAACGACTCTGTGCTTGAGGTTCCGTCCCGCTTTCGCAGCGCAAACATGCTGCCTCATTCCAGTGCGCTCATGGAGTACTAGGGTACGCGGATGCAGAGGTACAACCGCGAACGTACGCACCAGGGCCGGTGGTGCTACTGGAAAACCCCAATGGCGACGTTCCTGGACAGCATGGATCTGGCGAAGGAGAAAAAGCTCGAGGTGTGAGCAGCGAGCACATTGGAGACAACGGACACCGAGGACAACGCCGAACGGGAGACTGTCGGATCATGTCTTGACTTCTACAGTTGATGAAGCCCCGAGCTGCCCTGCGCTCGGGGCTCTTCAATGTCCACTCCGAGCCTGCGTTTGTGTTCCGCCTCACCTCAGCGCGTACCGCGAAGAATCACGCCCCAATCACCCACCGTATAGACATCGCTCGATGACGTGCCCCACACGCTGAACAGGGCTTCAGCCGTCCCGCTCGTCATCTCAGCCCAGGCAGCCCCATCATAGTGCAGAATCGTACCGCCCGATCCTACCGCGTACACGTTGCTCGATGAGGTGCCCCATACGCC
>JBDGYW010001500.1:0-2824 GCA_039588935.1 Gemmatimonadota bacterium
GATAGTAGACCCAGCCGAGGCTGTCAAGGTAGTAGCCGTTTTCCGGATCGGCGTCCAGAGCTTTCAGAATGAGTTTTTCCGCCCGGTCGAGGTCCTTTTGCATCTCGGCCAGAAGGTAGCCGTAGAAGTTGCAAATCGTCGGATCGTCCGGATAGAGCCCGTGAAGCGTGTTCAAATACCTTTCGGCATCTTCGTACTGCCCGGTTTTCTCGCAAATCGTGGTCAAGTTGAGCAGCGTGCCTCGATCGTCGCTCTTGATTTCGTTTGCCCGTAACAAGTACATCTGCGCTGTCTCCAGTGAATCGAGACTCAGGTACGACACGCCGAGCAGGTAGTTGCCCTCGAAATCGAATCCTTTCACCAGACGCGCGGCGGTTTCCAGCAGATGGACGGCGTCTTGCCGTGACAAATCGATGGTCAGGTCGTCGTCGTTGAAATTCGGTGTGGCCGCAAAGAACTTTCCTATATAACTCCGGTAATCCGACGGGTCCATTTCGATGGCCATGTCGAAGTATTGCAGGGAACGATCGGGGTTTCCCGCCCTCAGGCAGATCTCGCCCAGAATGCGGGCGAGCTCTGGATTGTTCTTCTCCTTTTCCAGCAGCTTGTCGTAGACCGCCATCGCCTCACCGTACTCGCCCGCCTCGTAGTAAAACCGTCCCCTCAGAACCTCGGCGTCCCTCGGCAGCGGCGCGCGACGCCGTCGCTCCTCGAGCAGGCGAATGCCGTCGTCCCATCGCCCTGTCTGTAGATAGACCTGGGCCAATCCGATCAACGCGTCTATGTTCTCGGGGTCAACGGCGGCAGCGTCCTCGAGATACGGGATCGCGTCGTCCGGCCTTCCCGTGGTTACATAGATATTGGCTAGCTCGAGCGCGGGCTCGACGAATCCTGGATCGAGTTCGATGGCCCGTTGGAACGCCGCCTCCGCTTCGGCAAACCGGAAGGTCTGTGACAGCAGCGTTCCGTACCGGTAGTAGATATACGGGTAGTCCTTTTCTATCTGTATGCAGTTGGCATACGCCTCGAGTGCTTTATCGACATCGCCCCCTTCGTACGCGATGTTACCCAACAATCGTTCGATGTCGAAATGCAGACCGTGTACCTCCCGGATTTTCTCCAGAAGGGCGAGCGAACCGTTACGGTCGCGCTTGAAGTAACGAATTTTCGCCTTCAGCAGCATGACGTCGTAGTCGTTCGGTTGCTGATTCAGTATGTTGTCGACGACGATCTCGCACCGAGCGTAGTTCTTCAGTAAAAAATACCCGGTGGCGAGCTTCCTGCCCACGGCGACTTCGTGGCCGCTCAAGCGCCACGCCCTTTCCAGATGATCAACCGCTCGCATCACAGAACCCGTCTCCATCAAATAGACGCCGATGGTGTACTCCGCATATACGCTGCCGCGGGGCTCCCTGGGAAGGGCGCTCATACCCGTTGCGTGTGCTACGAAGATGTTGCATGGGGATGGTCCTAACTACAGTGCTGACAAAAAGGAGGGACTAGTGATTCGACCTGCGAGCCGATAAAGCTCGTCGGTTCCAACCGTCCGTCGCCTCGTGACAACTCAGCCGAATCGCGGGTCGGGAGAAGTCCGTTGCTTGATTTACTCCGCTCATATATATTTTAACAAGAAGTGGGGGTAATTTCAACCATGACAAGTCGATACCGTCTACTGCTGGTTGCCGTTTTGGTTTTTTGTTCCGCAGCCGTGCCCGCCTGTTACACACTTCTCCAGCACCCTCGCATGGCGAGCATCGATTACCAACGACCTGACGACAACCAGTGCGCCAATTGCCACACGAGCGAAGATATATGGGCGTTCAACCACCCACCCAGGAAACCGACGTACGACGGGTACGCCGAGGCGTGGGTCGAGTACTACGACGTCGCCCGGTGGTACCAACGGTCATGGGGCTACACCCCGCGCATCGGGCCGGAAGCCGATCCCCACGAACGGTCCTCCACGCCGGCGGGAAAACCGGCGGCCGCACAGGCCGTTTCTTCCGAGCAGTCTGAGAAGAAGGGGAACGCTGGTGCCAGTGATCAACCGGACAAGGGCAAGCGTCAAGCTACAGCGAACGACAACAAAAAGAGATCCAAAGGCGAAAAGGGTACCGACAACGAACACTAGCACGGACACGCGTGGCTTTCGCGCCGCGGCAATACTGTTGTTCTGTATCGTCATAGCGGCGATCACGGTTACTCCCCACCGAATCGCATTCTCGCAGGACATCAGCCGTACCGTCGATTTCGAGGATCTCGGATTCACCGGTCCGTTGGACGTCGGCGCCCGACCGGCCGGGCTGGCGGGCGCTTACGTGGCGATCGGGAACGACGTACACTCGTTGATCTACAATCCGGCCGGGCTCGCACAGATTCGGAAAATCGAGCTTTCCATCAGCCTCCAACAGGAACGCAGCAAAACCAGGAACGTTTTCTACGAAAATCCGACGTCGATCGACACCCGCGACGGAGGCATCGATGGATTCGGTCTCGCGTGGCCGTTCCCCGCCTACCGCGGTAGTTGCGTGGGCGCGATCGGAATGCACCGTGTTTACTCCAGTGTTTTCGATCTTCACTACAGTGGATTGAACGATAAGACCGAGACGTTCGACAACTTTCTCCTCCAGCAGACCGGTTCCGTTTATAGCTACGACGCCGGCATAGGCGTGGACCTCTCCAGCTCCTTGTCCGGAGGACTCGCGTTCTTTGTTCTCGACGGCTCCATGAACAACCTTCGTCAATACGACTTCACGTTCGTCAACTGGACGCCTCCGAGGAGCGTATTCGTCAAGGAAGATGTGAGTTCCAACCTGTACGGCTT
>JBDGYW010001501.1:0-2914 GCA_039588935.1 Gemmatimonadota bacterium
ACGAGAGCTGTGAGATCGGCGTTGCTGAGAATCATGGAGTCCCGTACCCGTAACCACGAATGACGTCCCGCGCCTCGTCGCTTCGGATGTACAACAGGAAAGCGCGTGCGGCTTTGCTATCTTTTAGCAACACTGCCTGTTGCTCGATGGGGGAATAGAGCGTCTGCGGGATTTCCCACCACGAGCCTTCAACGGAGCGACCGGGCCGCTTCACCTGTGACCAGGCCACGAAACCCAATTCGGCATTGCCACTCCTTATGAACTGGAGTGCCTGACCGATATTCTCGCCGCGCACGATACGTCCGCTCAGCTCATCCCATACCCCGCGCGCCTGCAATACCTCCTGGGCCGCCTTGCCGTACGGAGCGAGCGTTGGGTTCGCAATCGCCAGATGTCGAAACCCGCCGCGTTCGAGGACGTTGGCTTTGGGATCGACGTACCCCACCCTGGGGCTCCACAACACCACTTTGCCCACGGCATAGGTGAAACGGGTGCCGGGCAGGGCGATCCCATCTTGCTCCATGCGTTGCGGTCGACGAACGTCGGCGGCCAGGAAGACATCGAACGGCGCGCCATTCTCGATCTGCGCGTAGTGTTTACCGGTGGAACCAAAGATCAGTGTCACGGTGTGCCCCGTTTTCGCCTCGAACCGCTCTGAAAGCGTCTCTATGGCACCTGTGAAGTTGCTCGCCACCGCCACGTGGATTTTTTCGGCCATTACCCATCCGGCGAAGAGCAGCAGCGCGATCGATGCAAACAGCACGACAAGAAAACTCGTTTTCTTTATGTCAGTTACCTCCCCCAAGGTTCCCCGATACTCCCGGCATTCCCAACATGATATAACGACAGATAGACGCGCGTCTCCCAAATACCTCCGCGTCCGAATTGCAGTCTACCTCGGCGCCTCGAAGGGAATACCCGTCTATCGCGGTGACGGTGATTGGGCTGTAAATATAAGCAAAATCATGGTATACTATAGGTTGTGCCGGTCCAGCCCCGTGCTCCGGTGGGGGGATTGGGACGGGCGTGCCGTGGCTAAAAGTAACGGGATGGCCAGAACGCGGGCAGGTCCCCGTTGCCCCGCGAATAGCGGCGATTGTTTTTGTCAACAAAGGGAGTCTGCAGCGATGGCGCAGAATGGCGGGGGTTGGAGTCGTGAGGGCGGATCCTCACTGATGGTTTTAAGTCGTCTTCTCGCGATGTGGTTACCCCTGACCCTGTTATTGGGTGCCGGGGTGTGGTTCCTCGATCATCGGAATCGAGTCGGGGAACGAACCATACGCCAATACGAAGGCTCCCACATCGTAAGTCTACAAGCTGAACTCATGAACAACGAACTGGGGTGCTGCAAGTCGGACCTGCTGTATCTGTCACGGGCGGCCAGCATGCGGCGCTTTTTGGCCGGTGGTGATGAAAGTAGAAGGGAATTCGGCCACGAAGATGGTGTACGACCAGATTCGCTACGTTGACGAGGCGGGCTGGGAGGTTGTACGCGTCAATTACGGCAGTGGGCGCCCCGCCGCCGTGTCTCCGGAGGCGCTGCAGCTAAAGTCCAACCGATACTATTTCAAAGAAACGCTGGCTCTCGGCATGGGAGAAGTCTACGTATCCCCGATGGATCTGAACATGGAACATGGGCAGGTCGAAAAGCCGCACAAGCCGATGATCCGACTCTCGACGCCGGTATTCAACAACGAGGGACAAAAGCGGGGCATCCTGGTACTCAACTACATGGGTGCGAGACTTATTGCAGAAGTGAAAGCGATCTCAGAGAGCTATCCCGGCACGGCCATGCTGCTCGGTCCGAACGGGCGCTCCCTTCTGGATAGCAACCCAGAGGCGGAATTGGGTATCAGGTTGGAAGGGGGTCGTATCCTGACGCCGGTCGACACACGCGCCGCCGGGGTGTCAGTCGCCGACCAGGGACAATTCCAAACCGCCAACGGCCTGTTCACTTATCAGACGTTGTGGCGATCGGCACATATGCACAAGGCAGCCGGTAGTACATATGTTCCGGTTGAGGCCAATCGGCGCGACAACCCGGCGAACAACAGGCTCGCGACCATCGTGCTCCACGTGCCGAACCACGCGCTCTACCCCAGATCGGACGAGGCGCTCCGAAAGTTTCTCTTGATCTACGCGATTGTGATTACGCTTCTGGGAGTCCTTGCATGGCGCGTGGCATACACGAGTGCCGTGCGCATCAAGAGCCAGGAAAAGCTCCAGGAGTCGGAGACCCGGCTGCGATCGCTCTCAAGCCGGCTGATAACGGCCCAGGAGGAAGAACGCCGCAGTATCTCGCGGGACCTCCATGATGATCTGGGACAGCTGGTAACATCCATCAGCCTGGATCTTGAAAGGGTGGGGCCAAAACTGCAGGGTAAGCATCAAGCTCTGATACACCGCGCGCTCGACGCCACGGAGTGCCTTCTGGGGAGGGTCCAGGACATATCCTCGAGGCTCCGCCCGAGCATCCTCGATGATTTGGGTTTGAAGGATGCCGTGCAAAGCTACATGGCCAAATTCGAGTTGGAGACGGGCATTGATGCCCAAGTGCGATTGCGTTTCGATCGTAACGATATTCCCGGCGACGTCAGTGAATGTGTTTTTCGGATATTGCAAGAGGCTCTTACCAACGTTGTGAAACATGCGCAGGCAAGGACGGTGTCTGTGCGGATGGAAGTCTCGAACAACGCAATAACTTTAGTAATAGGCGATGATGGCATGGGATTTCGAACGGAGTTGTCAAGAAAGAGAACGCTCGGCGTACTCGGGATGCGAGAGCGTACGGAATTGCTCAACGGGACGTTTAGTATGCGTTCGAAACCGGGGAACGGGACGAAGATTTCCGTTTGCATTCCCATCAATCATGCATAGGTAATACCTGTTCGGGAAGTGTTTGAAGTTGGCTGAG
>JBDGYW010001502.1:0-2747 GCA_039588935.1 Gemmatimonadota bacterium
AGGACGCCTAGGCACAAACCGGCACACCCAGCGCCTCGCAGCACATTCCGCAAGACCACCAAGTGTGCAATTTTCGACCGCCACATCTGTGCAATTTTGGGCCGCCGCTAACAGTACACCACCAATCGACCGCTAGTCGCAGCATTAAGCCAATCGGGTACTAGCACCCACACACTAGGTTGGCCCAATTCGGTCTCGTGCCTCAATGCAAAATATAGAGCGATGAGACTGCCCGATGTCCAGTCTAACAGGCGGGTCGGCAAGCCAAAATGCTGCATTATCTGGTACCAATCCCACCTAGTATAGTGATGCTGCTCTCTCGGACGGATGGCTTTCGCCCGTCGCACGAACTCGTCAAACAGATTTCGCACTGGAGGAGCCCAAAAAGGGCGACGACCAAACCGGTAAATGCCTGGTGTGAGTTTATAACCGCGCCGATTCACCCCCCTGAACCAAAATCGATCTCCCCCCGACAGCGCCACCTTCTCCACGTGCTGCAGGTACTCAGAGACGCTTCGTACGGACCGGTCAAACGTCAAGATGCCGCTAGCACGTATGACAACGTGCGGTTTCATGGATCACCTCTGCCTAACTCCTAAATGTACTGACCAGCCTATCTCCAATATGCGGCGAGTCTTGTTGCACAGTCCCATCTTCCCCCTCGCAGCCTGAGGCCCGGAGATCCCTCTAATGCAGCGGATTGTGCCGTAGCCCTCTCGCCATCTGGACGGCGATATGCTGTGGAGTATCACAGTCTATCGCTCATGGATAAGACGCGCTCTGGATGCTCGAAAACTCGGCTGCGGTTCCATTGCATCGATAGAATGCACCGCGCCCATGGTTTCCGCCAGTGCGTTTTCGGGGCACAATGTAAGGATCTGGGACATTTGCCAATGAAACCCCCGAGCGCCGCGTGACGCTCGGGATTGAAGTTGATTCCCCTCCAAAGCCTCAACGCTACGGAATGACGACCTCTAGTACAACGTTGTCGTACGCTCCAATCTGATCGTTCCGACCGTCCCAGCATGCGTTCGACGCGCCGATGAACACGCCACCAGCCGAGAGATCGGACGGGACAGTCATCACTTGGACCGAGGTGCCCTCACTCGACTGCTGGTACCCGATGCGGATCAGAACTCGCCGGCTAGTTCGATCCACCTGGCCACCTTTTTCTCGCTAAGGCGCTTTCCTCGCCACTTCGTCTTTCGCGCCTGTTCGCGCAGCGCCCTGTACAGTTGCCGCGGTTCGCTGGCGGACAGCTGGTGGACGTCCTCGACACCGGTGGCGCGTAGGAGCCGAGTCTCCCGCTCGCCCACGCCGCGTACCTGCATCATACCCGCATAGCTCGCCCACTCATCCAGGACGCTCGGCTCAACTCCTGTCTGCTTGGCCGTATGGGCCCGATCGGACGGCTCTGCGCACACCGCCAGTAGCTCCGCAGTGGTCTCGATGCCCATCCGAGCCAACTTTGAACCCGCGACCGGGTCCACCGCTTCAAGCTCGGAGCAGGTACTCATCTTCGCTATCGAGTTTGTTCTTCCGATACTCGACCTCGGTTCGATTGAGCACGTCGTTGCGGTACAGGTTGCGGAGCAACCGATTGCCCGTGAGTTTGTGCGTGCTCTCGATTTCGCTCGACTCCGACAGGGTCCTGGAATGGAAACCGGAGACCTTTTGCGCAAGGTCGGCAATCACCTCGGTGGCGTTATCAGGGATGTCGTTGACGGTGGCCGGTCGTATCTCTGCTATCGCGGCCAACTTGGCCACATCGATGCTTCGTTCGCTAGCCGCCTTCTCGAGATCCTTGGGCACGCGACCACGCACCCTTTCATTCAGACCGGCAACCATCGCACCGGTCAGGCCGTTGTCCCTCAGGAACTGCTTCTCTTTGCGGTTGAGACCCAACCGCCGCAACCGGCTCAGCGTAGCTCCCCACTCTTTCTTCGTGGGCGGTGTGCTCTCGGGCTTACCTGTCGTCCGCGCCCCAACGAGCGGATGATCGGCGGCGTACTGCATCAAGACGGGGAGCTGCTCCTCGAGCCGTACCATCGCGTCGCCACTTCTGGCCACCTTGTCCCGCGCGCTGGTGCGCTGCCTTCCCGCCCGGGCCTTGTCCCCGTCGCGCAACGCGCTGGCGTGGCGCGCCCGGGAGACGCTGATCGATTGAGTCAGGGCAGCGATCTCAACTGCAGAATCGCGGAACGCCCGCAATGTCGGGAGAAGGCCGTCAGTGGGTCGCGCCGAAAGGAGGAGCTCACGGTGGTCGTGATCCTCATCGTACTTAGGGTCGTACTCCACCGGATCGATGGCGATTGCCTGCTGCGCCAATCCGCAGCCGATCTGGATGCCGACCAGTACGTACATCCAGCACGTCCACGGCGTGGCTGCCGCGATGGTCATCCAGGCAGCCGTTGCAAAGTGAGCGTTTGCGGCCCAACCGGCGGCAATCTTGTGCGCCGCCACATAGATCTGAACATCTTCCGAGTCGCTGACTTGCGTGCCGTAGCCATCCATCGGATCAACCGTCCACGTGTATCGGTACGACTTCGTCATTGGGCCATGCGGTATGAAGAACATCCCCGGAAGCGCCGTGTACCACCACAAGTCAACGTGCTGTTTAGCCAGGCTGCCGGTGTTGATGATATTAATGGCGTTTGAAACCTGCCTCGGGCTGGGGGGAGTGTGACCTACTCCCCGAACACCGCCGGCCGAGAGGTCCGTCTCCTTGAGGTCGGTCCAGTTGAGTT
>JBDGYW010001503.1:0-2818 GCA_039588935.1 Gemmatimonadota bacterium
GAGCCAGCGCCAAACCACACACTGCTCCGACCACTGCCTGCGAACTCGATACAGGCACCAACGGAATGCGCGGCAGGCCCAAGTCGACAACGAACGACTGGAGGGATCTGGACGAGAAGACGAACAGCACCAATGCATGGGCCATGACTACGACCCATCCGCCCACGGGCCCCACCGTTACGATGTCTTTTCCTACGGTCATCATCACGCGACGTGAGAAGAAGGCACCGGCCGCAATCGCGATTCCGCCAAGCAAGAATAGATGCTGAGGGCCCGTCAACGTGAACAAGGCGCCGACCGTGATGGTCCTGAGCGGTGATGCAGGCACGAACACGCCCACCACGTTCGCGATATTGTTCGCGCCGAGGCTGTATGCACCAAGTGCTCCCGCCACGAGCAAACCGATTCGCGTCCATTGATCCAAGTACAATACGTGCGGTTTTGTTAAGCGGATCACCCAAATTGTCAGTTGGTAGAGCACGAGAGCGAAAAGTGCTCCCAGGATTGGGCATGCTACCCAGGTTCCGAGGATCCTCGTGAGAACTGCCCAGTTGATGGCGGTGGTACTGAACAAGTTCCACCCTAGAATACCTCCGACCACAGCCTGTGTGGTGGAGACAGGAAGCGTCAGCTTCGTCATCCCGTAAACGGTGATTGCAGCTGCGAGTGCTACTGTAAAGGACCCACCCAGAGCATTGACCGACCCGAGTTGGCCGAGGCCGTGCGAGGGCCCGCCACCACTGACCACGGCGCCGATTACTACGAAGACCGCAAACACAATCGCTGCGGTTGAAAACCGCAACATTTGGCTGCCGACGGCGGTGCCGAAAACGTTGGCTGCATCGTTTGCCCCCAGCGACCATCCTAAGAACAGGCCGCTCGACAAGAAAACGACGAAGGCGAGATCCATGAGTCCGACGGGGTCCTGTCTTATACCGATCGTTTTACTGCGTAGATGGCGAGAGCGTCGCCCGCGTCGTCGGCTAAGTCGGCCAAGTGGTGGATCAGCCAAACATGCCCGCGAATCTGCATTTTGCGATCGAGTGCAAAGTCGGACTGAAACACCTGCTCCATAATCTGGAGTGCGGTGCGCTGAGTTTCCTTCTCGAAGAAGTGAATCTTGTGAATATGATCTCTCGCGGTCTGTGGATCCCTGAAATAGTTCCGTGCCGCCAGAACGACCTGTTCTACTGTGTCGGCCGCAAGGGCAACACATTCCAGCCACTTGGTGTGTAACTCTTCGGGAATCGCGGGGCGTTCGATCCGCATGACTACAAAGCTGTGCTCCATATCATCGAGCAGCCGATCCAAGGAGCCGAGCAATCCAAGCACGTCTCCAGACCTGTCAGGCAGGAGCATCTCGGTAAACAGCGATTGACCTATGCCTCTCTTCGGCATCGTCATCCCATCCAGTACGAACGGTGTGGCTCATTCCCTGTTTGTACGAAAGGGCAGCCTGGGAGACCACGTCGAGCAGCTCGTCTATCTGAGCGCGGAGCACCTTTGTTGTGCGGAACGGAGAGATCTTGAGTTCAGCCATTTGGTTCGACCGCCTCCTTAACTAGGTGCAGCTGGGCCGCATGCTTAAACACTGGGTATGTTTGAGCCGCATTTCCCCACTGCGTGGCGAGGTAGCGGTCGAAGTAATTCCACACCACCAGCGCGTCATTGGTTTCCGGTTCCAGCATGTATGCGGCCAGCGTTCCGAGCGCCTGCGCCGTGCTCACGTAATACGTCCCTGCCGGGAATTCACGTTCCTCGGTTCCGTACTCACCTTCGACTGAGCTTGTATAGTGCCCCTGGTTTGGTCGGCTGGAAGGCGTCAGGTCTGTCACCGAAAAGCTCTGTACTGTCGCGGTGACCGGTTCGAGAAGCTGCTCGACGGCAATCCCGTGCTGCATGAGCTTGCCGATTACAGCTTGGTCGTGGGCGGTGATGAAGTAGCCGCGAGGCATGGGCACCGTGCGAGTTGGAGTATACCGGGAGTAGTATGGGACGTCGTCGTAGGTCACGGTACGGTCTGTCGGCCGGCCCCGCATTCTTCCGCCAAACCCTTCGACGAGTTCCATCTCGTACCCACGTATTGTCAGCAGTTGGTCTATTGCTGCGCGTTCGAATTCGATGACAATACCGTCCGCTTCGTCCGGGCGGGCACCTCGAGCGATGGTCCTGCGGTCCGCTTCCCTCACCAATTCGACTACGGCGTTCTTGTGAGCATGGAGATGATCCAGGAACGTCAGAAATAGGGAGTATGCGCCGCGCACACGAGCCTCATACTCAGCGTATGGGTATTGCTCGTTCAATATCGAGAGCCTGTTCCTCAAACCCACATAGTTACTCAGGTACCGAGGCTGTGGTCCAAGGGGCACCCATCCACTAGCTGGCTCTCTCACATTCATGAAGTCACCGTGCGGGATCGTGAGTACCCCATACGTGTCACGCATGCGTTCCGTCACGTACTGGAGCAACGTGGTTTCCATGTAGTTCATGATCCCCGCGTCACCGTTCGGGTTGAGCCCCCAAGTCCAGGTCACAGGCTCTTCGTGGTACGAACCGTTATGTGTGTGACTATCGAGGAAGAATACGGGATCCCAGTGCAGGAATACGTTCTGCACTAGCCCCTGTGCCTCTGGAGTTTCCAGTTTGATGCCGTCTCTGTTCAGATCGAGGTTTTGTCCGTTGTATCGAATTCCAACGCCTTGCTCCGGACCGTGCTGGTTTTGGCGGTTCTCGGTGCTGATCTTCTCGTTTCCGTCAGGGTTGAAGTTCGGCACGATCAGAATGACGAGTTCGTCCAGATATGATGGCGCAGTGCCGT
>JBDGYW010001504.1:0-2214 GCA_039588935.1 Gemmatimonadota bacterium
TTCCTGACGGCCATTCCTTGGGCCACCAGACGTGCCATGCGCCCGTAGCAGTCGTCATCCAGCTTGGGGTCGTATTCCTGCGACTCATACGGCAGTTCTTCCGTACACTCATTCGCGATGAACACCCGACGTGGTGGCATGTCTTCCACCAACGCTCCAAGGGCCGCCAATTCCTCGACCACCGGGCACACGAATACTGTCGAGGACGAATAGACCGCGCAGAAATCGGCCAGTAGGTCTGGCCGCCGAACAACAGGCCCATGCAAGCATATCGGCACATGAAATGCGATAGTGCTTGGGTCGGAAATGTTGCCGTGCCGTATCTTGCCGTCTTTCCAGTACGACATCACAAACGACGTAGTCTCGCCATCTGTCCACACGTTGAACGACGGGTCACGTCGCCCGGATAAGAAATAGCCGCCCGTGAACCGGGCGGCCATCTCATTTTCTCCTGCAAGGCGTGCGCCGGGCGGGGGAGAACCCGTCACACCCTTATAGGAAATCTCATCCTCGTAGGCGAACAGATGGCGGCCGTCATATCCGTAGATACGGGCCGCCATTCGTTACTTCCTCAAGGCTTTCGACAACTCGCTGTAGGTGAGGTCGGACTTCTGACGACCGATGTCGCCCATTGCCACAATCACCTTGGCGATTTCGTCCGCACGACTGATGGCATTCCCCGTCACGCTCTCGACGTCACGGTAGTATTTGCCGATAGCCGACAGAACCATGCTGGCCATGTGCTGTGAAGCATCGAACGAACCCTGCGACTGGAAGGAAGCGGCAACCGCATTCAGGAACTCGACGGACTTCTTCAGTTCGTCGTCGAACTCGGCACGCTCCATATCCTTGCGCCATTCCAAGGCGTTGCCCCAGAAGTTCTCGATGTTGGTAATCGTCGTCAAAGCCGTGCCGCCGTCGCGAGACGATGTCAGCGAAGCCTTGAACTCCAACTTGGCCGGGTAGCCCTTTTTGAACACGGAGAACACGCAATACTTCTTGGCCTTGCTCTTGGTCGTCGCCGTTTTCTTGAACATGTCGTCCTGTTCAGCGTCGGCATCACCGTGGACAGCCTGCAAGACCGCGTGCTCGGCGCGTTCCATCGCCTTCGTCGGGCGGGCCATGTTGGCCACCACGACCGCGTCACGGGCCTCCTGAAGCGTCATGTCCTCGACATACACCTTGATGCTTGCCTTCGCGCCGTACAGCAATGCAAGGAATGCCAGACGATGGCGGCCGGACGTACACTCGAACGCGCCGTCCTCCGTAATCTTGGCAACCTGAATCGGCTGATACATGCGGCCAGATTCGAGAATCTGTGAGCCGACCTTCTTGACCTGCGACAACATGACTTCGGCACTCAGGTTCACACGGTTCTGGCACGGGCAATCCTTGGCGATGTTCGCCAGCACTGGGTCGCTCGGCTCGTCGATAAACAGACCGATGTCACAGATACGCATGACCTCCTCAACGTCTGCCCGGCGCATGATAACGCGAATCGCCTTCTGGCGTGGCGTCAGAGGCTTGCGTGCCTGCTTCTTGTGTCCACCCTTGGGCTTCTTCGGCTTGGCAGGCGCTGGAGCGGCCGAAACAGGCTCAGCAGGCACTCCGGCGGGCGGAGCAACTGGCTCCGGCTCAGGGGTCGGCTCAGGTTCTGGGGCAGGCTCTACGGCCGCTGGGGGCTGAGCAGGTTCTTCCGGCTGTTCTTCCGGTTCACGGATGCTGGCTCCGGCTGTCGCGGGGATTGCATCGTCTTTGGTGTCGTCCTGTTCGTTCGCGAACGGGTCACCAACCTCATCATTCAGGTCGTCCATTACGCCGAAAATGTCGTCGTCGCTCATGGGTCTTCTCCTTGTGTAATAATTCCCGTTAGGTAAGTGATTATACACCCACCACTACCAACTTGAAGCGTGTTAGGAAATTTTTTCTCTGTTTTTCGTGGCCAAGTAGTCAAGGACTTCCTTTCTAGTGCCCTCTGTCTTTCCCACAGTCTGGATGAGGTCGTGAATATCTACGGCCTCCGTTTCAAACGCCATCATTCCATCAACCAAATCCTCCGCATCGAATTCCTCACGCTGGCGAACAAGCTCGGCAATCTCATGGCTGAATACCTCGTCTCCGGGCTTGCCACATGTCAGTTGTTCGATGTTGATTACAGGAGGCAACTTTGGGCCAGCCACGTCAATAATCGCCACTTGCGGCATCCTGTCACCG
>JBDGYW010001505.1:0-2004 GCA_039588935.1 Gemmatimonadota bacterium
GCAATCATATGGACTGCAATGCGTCTGGTAACGGCTGTAAAGCATGAAAGCATTTTCGAAAGAGAAGACATCCACATTTCGATAACCAACCTGACAAAGATATTCGGCGGCGATGCGCCGATAGTACGTGACTGGAACAAGAAGCGGCGACGTGAGATGGGTATGCGCGAGCGCGGTGAACCAGTGGTGAACAAACGCCACGTCCGCGAAGATCTCATTTGGAAGCTCTCTTTGTTAGGTCTACTCATCTATTTCCACACATATCTCGACAATCGCGGCTGGTTATTCGTGACAGCGTGCGCGACCTGGGCGTCGCTTTACGATCTGATCCACTCGGCAGGCATGTTGGTTGAAGGCGACACGTTCTTTGACATTGATCGCAATACGTCGCGGTTGCGCCGCGTAGCGTGGGCTGCTGCTCTGCGGCTGCCGACGTGTGCCCTGGCGTGGTATTTCTATTGGCGGCTCGGCGCGCAACTCTGGGTGACAATTCTCTTCCTTATCGTCGCGTTGAGTCTGCATTGGCTGCGCCATCTAGCCGCACGAGCCCGACGCGGCGAGATCGATACGTCCGATCAGAAGCGTGTGTTGAATCGGCTGAAGCGAGCGGCGCTTCGCATCCCTGTTGTCGCCGGCGTTAAACCTCAAGTCCACGCGCTCACCGGAGTCAATCTCGAGATCGGGAAGGGTGCGTTCGGCCTGCTCGGCCCAAACGCCGCGGGTGCGTCGAGATCAACGGACGCAATATCCGCCATCTTCGTGCCGACGTGCAGCCGATCATGGGGTACCTCCCTCAACATTTCGGTCTGTACGGGAACTTCACCGTTTGGGACTACTTGAACTACTTCGCGCTGCTGAACGATATTTTCGATAAGAACGAGAGGGAACCGCTCGTCGAAAGAGTTATCCATGAAGTGCATCTTGACGACCGCAAGCACGACAAGATTTCGTCTCTCTCGGGCGGTATGAAACAACGGGTCGGTATCGCTCAGACGCTCCTGCATCTGCCGAAGATAATCGTTGTCGATGAACCTACCGCGGGGCTCGATCCAATCGAACGCATACGGTTCCGCAATCTCCTGGCTGAACTTGGTAGAGACCGGATTGTAATATTCTCGACACACATCACCGAGGACGTAATGAGTGCATGCCACGATTTAGCCGTATTGAACAGGGGATGCGTAATATTCCGAGGCGCTCCTGAACAGCTGCAAAGGATGGCGGAGGGCAAAGTACGCGAAGCCGTAGTCGATGCGGCATACGTGCATGAGCTGATCGCACGCGCAAAGGTCGTTTCCCAAGTGACTGAAGCGGGCGGTGTCCGTGTACGGTTCATCATCACAGACAAGACAGAGGAAGCAGGGGAGGAGGTCGCTCCGACATTGGAGGACGCATACCTCTGGCTGCTTGAGACTGCTCAGGATACGGGGTAAAGCCGAATGAGATCGTTTCGAGAACTTGGTATGCGGGAAAAAGCGGGAGTCATACTTCTATCCCTGAGGATGAATTACAGGATCATTTTCGGTCGCAGAGTGCTGCTGTTTCTGGTCGGCACGGCACTGCATTTCGCGATATTCTGCCTTATCAGAGCGGACATGGATGCGCCGGTTACCACCGGGGACGCGCTTGGATGGCTCGTGTGGTTGCCGACGACTATTTTCGCGGTGTTCTTCGCAATGGAGATCATCTCGCGCGAACGAGAAGCCGGTGCACTCGAAACCATCTTCACGGTGTCGGTCTCGGTGTACCGTGTCTGGATAGTCAGATTTCTGGTTCTCATACTGTCGCTGACTCTGCTGGCGTTGTCGCTCATTGTGCTCACGGACATTATTGTGATAGAGCTCCCGGTCGTGCTGACGCTGGTGTACGTGCTGCCGCCGATCGTCTTTTTTGCTGCACTTACGGTCCTGTTCTCGGTTGTGTTCAAAAGCGCTAACGCCGCAGGGGTGTGTATGGCAGCCGTTCTAGGATTCGTTATGCTGATGTCACAAGGAGAGGGTTCGA
>JBDGYW010001506.1:0-2062 GCA_039588935.1 Gemmatimonadota bacterium
CCGCAAGCCGAGCGGCGCTACCGATTGGACCTCATGACCCACCGCTGCGATAGATCCACGCGAGTTGGCGTGCACGAAACGCTGGTCTTGCTTGAGTCGAGATGGCCCTCCGAGTACGATGGCGGCTTACGCTGTGATAAATGGGAAATCGGTCCAATGGACATTTTACGAACGGAACTCGAGAGTTTCGTCGGACTCATGCGGCACGGATTCGCAGCCTCCGCGCCGACCCGGACCGGAGGTTTGAGATGGTTGGGATATCCGAGCTGCCGAGTTCGCTGGAAAGGGAATCGCCCGCTGAGTTCGCACGATTCCGAGACTTCCTCGCCACTCATGCCGAACAGACCAGATCACGAGACGGTCTGAGTATTCCCTACTGCGTCTGTGGCCAGGGTGCTCGGACCATTCTCACCTTCGCAGGTGGGTGGGGCGGGATCGAGATGGCGTACGAGACCATCCTCGGGTTCGAAGAGCGCAACCGTATGGTCATCGTGGATATCTCCGCCTTTGACGATCCTGACGAGATGAGTCGCGGCATCAACCTGGTACTCGAGGAGGAGGAAGTCGACCGGGTGGTTCTTATGGGACAGTCGCTGTCAGGCATTCTCGCTCAACTCTATTTCCGCAGACATGCCAATCGCGTAGAAGCTCTAGTGCTCACCAACACGCTGGCTCCAAAACGCGAGCGGTGCCGCAAATGGCCCCAACTCCTCTTCCGATGGCTTGGTGGCACCGTCGCCAGGCGGACCACGCCAATGATTGCTCGACGTTGTTCAATCGCGGCCAGACGATGGCCAAGAGCAGGCGTCGCACTTCCGGTTCGGTGAGCGGGATCAACTCATGCGGCTTATTCATCGCGACCAGATCAAGTTGGCTTTCTTGGGCATACCGGCTCGTCTCTTTTTTGAAGGCGTTTCACTTGCCGCCACCCGAATCACCGTCAACAGCGCCAGGGCCGCCATCGATAGCGTCACGTGACGATACCACCCGTGCCAACTGCGAACCTCGTAGTCGTCAAGACCCGTTTCTTGCTTGCCGGATTCGAAACAGCATTCGATGGCCCAGCGTTGTCCGGCGGCGATGGCCAAGTCTGACACGGTCACTTCCGGAAGCGCTGTGCATAGGTAGTAGGCGCGCTCGGTCGCATCCTCGATATTGCGACGAATGAGCAGCCAACGCACCAAACCCCGGTCGGTTCGTGCACCATATCGACCGGCTGCCCAGTCGTATACGCGCGGCCCTTTCGCACCGTCAGCGACGCTAAGCCTCTGCCATGCATCCGCGGGAATCTCATCAGCGATCTTGTCTACACGTTGCTGCACGTACTCTCTCCACAACCGCTGCTGCCCGCTGACGGCCAACACGTATGGCTGACCGTGCGACTCTAGAAAACGCCTTGTTTTACTGTCCGATCCATAGACTTCGTCACCAAGAACCCAACGTGGATGAAACCCCGAACACCAGGCACGCTCGATCATTCGCTGCGCCAGTTGCGGCTTGGTAGCGAAACGAACGTCCGGTGGAACATTGGCAGCGCGCAAGCGATCTTGATCCTCACACCAACTCTTGGGCAGATACAACTCGCGATCGATCAGCGTGCGGCCGCGCGCCGAAGCCAAAGCCAGGAACACGCCAATCTGGGAGTTCTCGATGCGACCTGCCGTACCACTGTACTGCCGCTGTACACCGACCGACTTGTCCCCCTTCTTGAGAAACCCGGTCTCGTCCACGATCAACACGCCATGGTCGCCCGCGGTCAGTAGATGCGCATGCGCGTAGTGCATCAAGGCATCACGAACGTCGGCGGCGTCCCATCGCGCGCGATCCAACAACCGCTGCATTCCGTGCGGCGACGCATCACCCACATACTCAGCCAACTGCCAGCCGTTCTTCCGCTGCACCGGGCCCAATAAGCCGCGAATGTACGCCGAGGCCCGACCACGAAGATCGCACCGCCGGAAACAACCGCCCATACCCTCGATGAATCGATCGAAGTGCGCTTCCCACCCACGTACTGCTGCCGCATCCATGCTCATCACGCCAAACCTCCTCGCAAGCCTCC
>JBDGYW010001507.1:0-2791 GCA_039588935.1 Gemmatimonadota bacterium
CGTTTGCTCCAAGGTGGCTATGCGATCGGCCATCCCTTGCGAGACGGCTTCCTTCGGCCCGACCATCCGCCCCTGACCGAACCCCTTGCGAACGGTGTTGGCCGTCGTGCCTCGCCCACGGGCCACCGCCTCGACGAATTGGCCGTAATAGCGATCCACATTGGCCTGCTCGTATGCCTTGGCATCATCCGAAAGGGGCTCGTATGGGTTGAACTCCGTCTTGAACTTGCCAGCCGAGATGAGCGTAACATTCTCGCCTATCTTTTCCAGGGCACCGCTCATGTCGATGTGCATTGACCACACGCCGATGCTGCCAACTTCGCCAGAGGGTGTAACCACAATTTCATCGGCACTCGATGCGATCCAGTAACCGGCCGATGCGGCGTAGCCGTTCGCTACCACGACAATCGGCTTCGTACCGCGTGCCCGCAGCACCTTGTCGTCTAGTTCGGGCACACCCGACACCGTGCCACCGGGGCTGTCCATGTCGATGACGATGGCCCCAACGTTCTGGCTGGCAATCAGATCATCAAACGTCTGTCCCCACTTCTCCGTCGAGGTGCCGCCGAAGAAGGCCGAGAAGAGTCCTGGCCGTTGTGTGATCGGGCCGAGTAGGGGCAAAACGGCAATGGCTTTTTTGGTTCGGCGATTGCCCAGAGCCGCCTCCATGGCCGAGTCGAAGCCGTGTCCTTGGCCAGAGAAGGGCAGGCCATCTAACACCAGCGAGGCACCATCGCAATCGTGGAATCGCGGCGGGCCTGGCCCCGTCCTGGCCTCGATCTCCTCGGGCGACATATCCGACACGATCAGCGTTTGCAGATAAGCCCGCATCCTCTCCTGGGCAATCGCCCACGGATCGCCTTCGACACTCAGCAAGTAGGCAGCGTTTTGGTCATGTGATTTCATGGCACAAATCCTCTTTCAATCGGGTTCCGAGCTGCTTGGCCCGGTCGGTCTTCCACTGATCGAGCACCACAACTGGGTCCTCGCTGGTAAGTTGCTTGATGGTCGAATCGCACAGATCGGTCGCCAGGGCTTCCGTGTCGATCGGCGAGCGTGCGGCCTGCAAGACGGGAGAGAGTGTACGGCTGACGTATTCTTGCACCTTCCCTTCCCAGTGCTTCACGGCCCACGTATTGAACTTACTGCGGTCCTCGGCCGCCTTATCGGCACGTTTTTCAAGTGCACCGATCTCGGTGGCGGCGATCCGTTCGGCGGCATCGGTGATCCAGCCGCAGAGAACCCGCTGCCCAAGGGCCTGGATTTCTTTCTGCTGCTCCGATAGCTGCTCACGTTCGGCGGCGAGCACCTCGGTCTGTCCAGCAATCGCCGTGGCCCGCTCCTCGATCTCCGCGGCCCGCTCCTCGTGCGTTTCGGCTAGTCGTGCTAGGGCCTCTTTCCGTTCCGAGAGCTTGGCGTGTCTTGGCGTGTCGCTCCGTCAATTCGGCATCGCAGCGTTCGATCTCTTGCCGTTGCTGTCTCTTGTCCTCTGCGAGCTGGGCCCACTCTTGCGACAGATCCGCCTCGCGGACCTCGATGGTTGCCGCCTGCCGAGCGTATTGTTCCTTGACATCGGCCACCGTTTCCATCTTGGTCGCCCACGTATCGGCCTGTTCCATACTCTTCTCGATGGCTAGCTTGATCAACGCCTGCCCGTCTTGTCCAGGCGGGGCCGCTGGAGCCGTCGGCTCATCGAACTCGTCTCCGCCCTCGACCGGGTTCATGTCCTCCAATTCTCGGACTTCATTCCGTTTCATCACCCGATTTTTGAGCATCGTCTCATAGAATTTGGCCCGCGTAGTCGCGTCGGCCCGCAGCAGTCCGTCCACGTTGAACTTCGGATAGAGCCGCTCGCCCGTACCTGTCTCGGGCTGCACGATCAAGTCTCGGAGGATCGCCTGTTCCCACCGAGAGATCCAGGGTAGCATTGTGTGCGTTACAAACGCCAAACTGGACTGCTCGACGTTGGCGTAGGTATGACCGTGCTCAATCGCCGAGCCGATCAAGTGGGGCGGCACGCGGAACAGTCGGGCGATGTCGTTGATCTGGAAACGGCGGCCCTCCAGCCATTGGGCGTCTTCGTTGGACAACCCCAACTGTTGCCACTCGGCACCGCCTTCGAGGATCGCCACGCTAAACAGATCATCGCCGCTGTGTGCCTCTCGCCAAGATGTCTGGAGCCGCCGGAGATGATCCTGGTCCTTGGCCTTGAAGTTCTCCCCCATCTTGATCACGCCAGAGGGCCGAGCGGCGTTTCGGTAGAACCGAATGCCGTGCTGGTCGCCTTTCTGGGCAAGCTCCACCGAATACTTCCCAGCGGTGATGACCGACATCCCCACGCAATCGTCCAGCGACATGAACCGTAGATGGAACACCTCGTCTTGTGTCAGGCGGTATTGTTTGCCCGCTCGGTCCTGATACAGGTAGCCGATCCGCCCCGCTTCGGGCAAATCCTCCTGGTCGGACAATAGCCGAAAGACCTGCATCCGATCGGGACCTGCATCCGATCGGGATGGAGCGGAATCAGTTGGTCTACTGCTCCGCGTTTCCCTGGCCGTATCTGGGAATAGGCATTGCCCCGCAAGGCAAGGTGTCCTTGCATCATTTCGCGGAACTCAAAACTCGTTTGCCACGAGTTGGGTTGATCGTGCAATACCTCGTAAAGCCCCTGATCCAGGGCGTTCCGCCGCATATTGCCGCTTTCCACCTTCAGGTGTAGCGGTAGTTGGGCAAGCGTTTCGGCCAGTACGCGGACGCAGGCCAGCACCGCCGTAACTTGCAGGGCGTTATC
>JBDGYW010001508.1:0-2464 GCA_039588935.1 Gemmatimonadota bacterium
GCTGGTGCCCTGGTTGTACCTGAACAGGTGCAGCGTAGCCGAGTTTATCTGGATGTCGCACCCTCCGCTGGTGAGCGGCAACTCGGTAAACATGTCCTTGATCGCTATGAACGATATCTCCATGGAACTGCACTGGATCCCGTTGTAGCCCTCGTTGCCGCGAGTCGCGTCATCGGCGGGGTTGTGAAAGATCCGCGTGTCATCGAACAACACATCCGTGTAGCCCGTTCCGCCTCCCTCCCTGAAGTGGACCGTCTCCCCGGCCGCTTGACCCGCAGCAGTCAGCAAGAGGCATCCCATTGCTGCGGTCGCAATCAATTGAGTCCTGGACATGGTGTCGCTCCTTTCGCTTGTCTGCGGGAGGCCGGAAGGATCAGCCGCTGTCCGGCTCGCCGAACCGGCCTCCTCGTCTTGGGGAAACCAAAACTCATCTGTGATGGTGACCCTAACCGAGGCGCGGGAGTTCGGACTCCCGCGCCTCGTGATTCGCGTGCCAGGTAACGGTCGCGCCTGGCTTTCGGCCGTGTCAAGACCGACGGCTACAGGCCGTAGCCGTTTGCGTTGACTGTGCCGTTGTTGTCAACGACGTACAGGTACTTCCCGCTGACAGATCCGAACGAGCCAAGGTTGGCCTTGATCGTGATCGAACTGTTCGACCACGAAGTGACGCCCTGGATCTGCCTCGTGCTGCACCCTGACCACGTCGAGGCGTTGCCGATCTCGGCGCGGGCCCTGGAATACGAAAGGTAGACGTCGTCGTACCACTGTTCCCCGCCGCCGCCGTTGCCGAAGTAGAACGGCATCATGGCCAGCTCCCACACACGTGAGACGCCGGAACTCCTGTTCACCCCGGACCAGTTAGTCAGCTGGTTCAGATTGCGCCAGTACTCAATCTCACCGTTGCTCGACCCGGCTGGATCGGAGATCTTGAACCAGAATTCGGTACGCTGCCAACTACTGGCAGGGATCACTCCGGGGTAATCAGCCCAGAACTTCCCGCCGGCCTCTTCTTCGGGGCAGACGGTTATCCTGAAGCTGCTGTCGGCAAAGTCCTGCGGCATGATATTCGGATACGACGTATAAATGTTCGGCCCGTCATTGGCATTGACTCTGAAGTACTTGCTAGTCACCGGGCTTCCGTTGAGAGTGTAGTAGAACATGAAAGAGGCATAGATTGTCTTGGCCCCGAGGCCGGACTTGTAGGCAGCACTGTCGCCGCCCATTGTGATGTCCGCATACCCGGACTTCGAGCCGGACCAGCTTCGGCTGCTGCTGTACTCCGGCACGTCGGGGCCGTTGTCGCAGGTGACCGACCATCCGCCGGTGCCCAGGCTTGCACCGACGACGCCGCTCTCGAAGTCGTCGAACTTGATCGGCACTTCGTTGCCGGCGTTGCCGAAGCTGCGGTGCTGCCCTGAGACCAACTGCCCGAAGTCGAAGAGATGCTCGGGCCGCTGCCCACGTCCTCGTACGTCGCGGTGACTTCGGTATTCGACGCGGGCATGGTCAGCGTGGTGCTCGCGGCGTTGACGTTGGCAATACCCGAGGTGTCGCCGACCCAGTCGTCGAAGGTCTTGCCCGAAGGTGGTGAATCCGCGGTGATGTCAACGATCGTCCCGGAGATGTAGCTGCCGTCGCCACTGCCGCTGTTGACGGTCAGTGTGTAGTTGGTTGCACTAACGTAAGTGGCTGTGATCTCCTGATTGCTGGCCGGCATCGTCAGAGTAGTGCTGGCATCGTTCACGTCAGCTATGCCGGACGTGTCGCCTACCCAGTCATCGAACTCCTGGCCGGAAGCCGCCGCATCGGCAGTGATGTCCACCACCGCGCTTTCGGCGTAACTCCCGTCACCAGATCCGCTGTTGACCACCAGCGTGTAGTAAGTACCGGCCTGATACGTGGCCGTGATCTCCTGATTGCTTGCCGGCATCGTCAGCGTTGTGCTCGATGCGTTGACGTTAGCTATGCCCGATGTGTCGCCTACCCAGTCATCGAAGCCGTAACCGGAGGCGGCCGGGTCGGCTGTGATGTCGACCACGTAGCCTTCCACGTAACTCCCGTCGCCGGACCCGCTGTTGACAGTCAGCGTGTACTCGGTCTGCTCGGCGAGTTCGGCTATCTCAGTGGAGTTAAGAGCCCTGCTATACAGCCGCACGTCGTCGATCAGGCCGTCATAGTAATCACCGTCGCAGGGATAGCCGATTCGGGCGCCGTCTCGACTCGAAGTCAACGTGTCGATCGACACGTCGGTCGAGGTGCTGAGCGCCCCGTCGTAGTACAGCTCCTTCGTCCCGCCCGAGACGCTATACACGAACGCCAGGTGATGCCACGAGCCCGCCCCGACAGTCGGCATTATCAGATCGTTGCCGCGTGAGCCGGTAGTGCCCGTGGACGTGTCGCGAGTCATGAACTCATCTTCCCTGACGGTAAACTGCCAGTACTCGGTGTCGGCATATTCGTCGTA
>JBDGYW010001509.1:0-2346 GCA_039588935.1 Gemmatimonadota bacterium
TTCTTGTGTCGCACCGAGCAACAGCCGGGCTTTTGTTCATTTCCTCAAAGGCAAACGCCAATTACCGCCCGCGGTCTAGTAGACCAACATCCGGGCGCCCTTTTCGATCAAGTCTTTCACTGCCGTACCGCCGGGATAAATACCGCGATCGGGCACATAATAAACCTCGGAACCGGTGGCCCGAAAGGTTGTGACCTGTGACGCGTCGATCCATGGGATTATAACGAGCTCGGTGTCACGATTGTACACGTCTTTCTCCCTGGCCATTACCTTCAGTTGTTGAGTCAGCGTCCCCGCGACGACAACGAGCTTTCTCGCACGTAGCTTCTCGATTGCGTTCAGGATGTTCTTCGCCTTGATCATGCTGACTACGCGTACGCTACGATCCGAGAGAACGAGACCGCGGTGTACCCCCGATCGATCCACCTCCACGAAGGGAGATACAATCAATGCGATACAAAAAAACAAAAACAACGCTCTGGGAAGGAAAACCGCCAGACCCAGGAGAACAAAGGGAACGGCCGTTACGAGGTACGCCGCCTCGAGGGGAAGGCGTACGAAAACGACAATAAACCCGCAAACGGCCGTCAACCAGATAATGACGTGCGAGGTCGACGGTCGATGTTCAAGAGTGGTTTGACCTCGACGTCTCAGCACCGTAACCACGCCCCCCCAGACCAACGCGATCAACGCCGCAACAGCACCCACGCTCCCCCAAACCCGCAGCGACGCTGTTTTCATCACCTGGACCACGTTCTTCGAAGCATCGACGTAGTCGAACAGACCGATTCCGTACTCACTCACGCCGGGAATGTACGCGAGCACGCCGGCGACGACGGCGCTCGCCGCGAACAACAGGGCATGTTTGATCTTGAGATGTCTGGACTCGTCTCGCTGCGTCAATAGCCCCAGCAGGATAGCCGGGATGACAACGCCGGAGCTGATCCTGCATCCCACTGCGATCCCCGCCAATACGCCCGCGACGATGTACCGTTTCCCCATAACGAACACGGTCGGCGTGAACGCGAGCGCCAAACCACCGATCAGATAGTCTCTGCTGCCGAGCCGCCTGAGAATCAACGCAAACAAGACACCGGCCAGCGTGCACAACAAGACCACGAGCGGAAGCCACAAGTACGATACGCCGTGGAGCGCCGCGTACGAGAATTCCGGGACGGGATATCCGGGTTTCCGGGAAACAGTATACCGTCCGGTCTCCGCAATCGAATACGCCGCATCGGCCAGCCGCCACGAGTCCGGATCTCTCCCGTAACCCATGTTCACAAATGGCAGGCGGGACACAAATGTAACGACCGAAAGAACGGCAATGGCTACCAGATCGCGTCGCCGAGCGATCGTCGAAATCGCCCGGGCCGCCCGCGGGGCCTTCCGCTTCTGTTGACTGCCCTTGGTTGATTTCACGAAACAGAGCTCCCAAACTCATTCATCGGCGAAGTCCGGGGCTTGCATTATAGTATCCTTTGTCGCATTGTGGAAATTCGCCGGGACCGCTACACTGGGTAGCATCTCACGCGGTGAAGAGATGATCAAGATATCAAATATATCCAAGTCATTCGGGGACCAGTTACTGTTCAGCGACCTTTCTTTCGACGTCGGCCGTCGCGAGCGCGTTGGCCTCGTCGGCCGGAACGGCCATGGGAAAACCACGCTGTTCCGTATGATCCTGGGCGAGATCGTCCCCGACTCCGGTGTTATCGCGGTCCCGAGAAAATACCGGATCGGCTACCTCGACCAGAACCCGCGTTTCGGCTGCGACACCGTCCTGGACGAGGCCTGCACGGCCCTGGTAAAGAACCGTAGCGACCAGCGGTGGAAGGCGGAAAAGATCCTCTTTGGGCTCGGCTTCACCGCCAGTGACATGCTCCGGCCGCCCGAACTCTTCTCCGGCGGTTACCAGGTGCGTTTGAACCTCGCCAAGGTACTGATCTCCGAACCCGACCTGCTGCTCCTCGACGAGCCCACCAACTTCCTCGACGTGGTGTCCATACGCTGGCTTTCGAGGTTCCTTTGTCAGTGGCGGTCGGAACTCATGATGATTACTCACGACCGCTCGTTCATGGACAGCGTGGTGACGCACACGGTGGGCATTCACCGGAAACGCGCGCGCAAGATCGATGGCCAGACGGGAAAACTGTACGACCAGATTCTCAAAGAGGAAGAGGTCTACGAAAAGACACGCATCAACGATGAGAAGAAGCGCAAGGAAGTCGAACGTTTCATTGAAAAATTCCGCGCGCAGAAAAAGGTGGCGTCGTTGGTGCAGTCCCGCGTGAAGATGCTCGCCAAACAGCAGCCGATGGAAAAGCTGGATCGTATCAATTCGCT
>JBDGYW010001510.1:0-2196 GCA_039588935.1 Gemmatimonadota bacterium
GCCGCACGCCCCAAGTCGGGGGCAGTGGCAAACCAGTGGTCATTTTTGTCCTCCGTCCATTCGAGGTCGTCCCGATCCCTGTCCACGTCCCGAGGGGTCCCAGGCTCCACCTTGTAGTCCAGGCTGAACGCTGTCGCATCGTTGCCAGCGGCAGGGTCAACGCCGATGTACAGGCTGTTCTCAAACTTTTTCTTCGCCTGCTCGGTTATGCGATTGATGAAAGCCAAGTCCTTCAGTCCCACCGCCAATAGCGGCCAGCTATACGCATACTCCCGGCCCGCCTCAACAAAAGGGACGGACGAGTACCTCCACGTCGTCCGAATCGGCAGCGTCGCCCAGCGTGCGGTTCACCTTGTC
Organism: Gemmatimonadota bacterium; assembly: GCA_039588935.1. Lineage (GTDB taxonomy): Bacteria > Gemmatimonadota > Gemmatimonadetes > Gemmatimonadales > GWC2-71-9 > JBDGYW01. The sequence goes on from JBDGYW010001510.1 coordinate 358, forward strand.
GCGGGCGGCCCTCTCGCTGCGGGCAACTAGGTTGCCACTAATCGCGTCAGTAGGGTCGCGGTCGGGGTCCTTCTCCACTACCACATACTCAAAAACTTGCATCGTACCTTCCTTCGGTTGGCATGGTGTTGGTGTGACAAAATACTCAAATCTCGTAATCCCGCAACGGCGACAACGGCTTGCCAGCGGGTCAAAGTCATGTTCACTTCCTGCGGATTGTGCTGTTCGCATCACTCGGTCCACGACGAACTCCCGTTTCCACGGCACTTGGCCCGCGGCGAATCCGGGCCTCCACGGCACTGCCGCCACGGCGGATGACTGCATGTAGCGAACCTGGCCCCCGTCGCAACCTGGTTTCAGCGGCACCCGGGCCACGGCGAATAAAGTCGCTTCCGGTTGTCGGGGCACCGGCAAGCCCCTGTGCAACGTAGTTATAGGAAAGCCACATCATCGGCGGCGGCCGTGACCACCACCAGGGCGGCCTCGCCGGTGGTCAGTCGATTGGTGTCCTCGTCGTACTTGTACGTGGCGGTGCTGCCCCGCTGGCTACCGGCGTGCCGTTTTTGATCCACACCACCTCGTATTCGTCCTGGGCATTATTGCTGTCGCGGGTGAAGTGGATGTCGGCCCAATAGATGTCCTCTGAGGGGGCCAGCACCACGCCGCTCGTGCCCGTGTCATCGAGAATCGCGTCTCCGTAACTCTGCACGTCCGACCGAGTGGACATCAGGTAGTTCCGGATGGCCTCTAGCGAATCGTCGTTTTTATCGTAATCGCCTATGGTGCCACCGTGAGCAAGCATCTGGGCGATAATCGAGTTGTCGGCAACATCGGTCGCCAAGCTACAGGAGTTGGCGATCAGGTACTGGGCAATCTTCGCCAGGTCCGTCGCCCGCTGCGCCGTGCCGCCAACGGCTGTCACATCCACGGACATCACGCCGGTGCCCTTCGTTGCGAACAGGCTGTCGTATGCCGCCTTGGACAGCACCGTGTACTCCTGTTTCACCGGCAGGCAATCGCTGTCCTCCTGCACAACAACAAGCAGCATCCCCTCGGTGTCCGTGTGGCTCGCGGTGAGCGTCAGCGAATAGTAGCCTCGGCAGTTGGCGACTGGGGCCCAGGTCGCTGCTGCAATATCGACAGCCACAGTCGAGCCGTGCTTGATGAGTTCCGCTTCGTGGAACGGAGCCGCTGAAAGCGCAATGTCCGTCTGCGGCGTGAACCCGTCGCCCACATCCTCAAACGGGCCGACTGTGACGATCACCTGGGTACTGGCCCGAAGGAATTGCATAGCATTACCACGTTATTTCGATACTTGTGATTTCGTGCAGCTTCAGTGTGCGGGTGAGTATCTGGATCAGTTCCAGAAACGCCTCAGCTTCGCTGCCCGTGCTCTCGGGAAACGAGGTCAGCGAATAGAGGAACTCATCGCCCGCCAGTGTTACCGTTGTGCCGTACTCTCGTGTGTCAGCAGCAGTGGCCGTGACGGTCCACCGGTCGTCGCTGTTCACCCGCTCCAATTCGTAGGTCGCCATTGGGAGCGTGCGTTGCAAGGCGGCAACGTGGGTGAGTATCTCCACCAGCACGGGGTCGGTGACACTCACGGCGGTCGCGCCTACGATTTCCAGCGATATAGTGCCGTCGCTGATTTCCGTAGTAGCCATATCAGTTAGCTCCCATCAGTTGCATGTAGTGATGCATGTAGACCGGCATGAATCGCCAGTTCTGATTGCCGCCACTATTCACACAATGGTCTGCCGCACGGACAAAAGAACCACCCGACGCATCGCAGTTGGTTACGTCCACATACCGAGCCGTAGCCGTGCCCGTGACGGTCAG
>JBDGYW010001511.1:0-2210 GCA_039588935.1 Gemmatimonadota bacterium
ACGTGCTATAATGGCGACCGACCCCGGCGGGGCGACCACCGAGGCCGGTCAAGAGGAAGCCCCGCACCGGAGGCGGCCAGCACGGGGCTTTATGGGGAAAGGGAAACGATGCCAAAAATACGTGTGCCAAAGGTGCTAGTGCATTATGCAAAACGTGAGATTGGTCCCTACGACGGCATAGAGATCGTCATCGTGAATGGCAACGATGTGGCGCTTGATTCAGTTGGACGCATATACCCCAAGGATGAGGCGGCACTTGATCTGCTGTTGACTCGGGCTAATGCGAATCTGGACCTGCAGTGGTCACTAACCCATTATCACGATGTTGACGAGTTCTATCAAGATGGATAAAGGGGGTACGATCTTGGCTGTCGATCCTGCACCACGACCGCCCCCCTACGATGAGCTGGACCCGCTGTTTAAGTGGCGACCCCCTCGGCGCCAATTGGTGTGTGTTCAGGCCGTCATCGTTACGGATATTATAGCACATTCTAGGCGGATTGGATGAACGGGGGGCGAAAAGGGGCGAAATGGGACGCGAAACGGTAGGATTGGGGCTTTTCACGTTCGGTTGCTTTTATGCTTGGTTGACCGATGTGGCAGAAAAGCGCGGTTGGACTGAGGGACTGTTGAGTCTGTGGGTAGCAGGCGGCTCCGCTGTGACCATCTTTGGCGTGTGGCTAGTGGACCCCCAGGCGGCAAGTTTGACACTTGAGTATTTTGTCTGTTCCGGTCTCCCGATGATGTTCTGGTCGCTGGGCTCCTATGTGCGCGCCAGGGAACGAGGGCAGCGGTCTATCCGCAAGGGTACAGAATGACAGCACCTAAACCCTGGCCCTACATTGCACGGATGCAACGAGACGAGGCCGCCGACCGCGTGATGGACACTATCAGGGAACTGGAGCCATTGATCCACAACGGGCACGGGTACTCGGAAACGGAACAACTGCGTCGACTCGCACGGGCGCTATCCGCTGCCAAAGACGCGGCCACCTGGCTGGTCAAAGCGCTTGACAGGGCGTGCCAATTATGCTACAATAGACGCATAGATTCCTACCACACAAAAGGGAGATGTGATGAGTAGAAAAATCAGTGTTTCGCTAACAGACCAGGAGGCTGGTTATCTTGACAAGCTGGTCGCCGTCATACAGCCGCGTTCCGTATCGGCGCTAATTGGCCGGTTTATCGCAGAGAACTATGTTGAGGTGTTTCCTGCTAAGCCAGCCCAGTACACCGAGGACAATCGCCAGGAGTGGGAGCGCAGGCAGGCAGAGGAGGTGGCACGATGACCGTCTACGTAGGCCATAGATTATCTGACGAGACTGGAGTCCGTGAAAACGCACGAGGCATCACGCTTGAGGACACTACGGGCTACTCACCACGGCGCATCACGTCATTGACCGATGGCGAGGTGGGAGGTCTGATTGAGTGGTACTATGACGGACGCTGCCCTGTGTGTGGCACCGAGATCAACGTGGGCGAGGTCATCTGTGATTCGTGCTTTGAGAACGCCTCACGGTTTCCGGCACGGGCGGACGCATTGGCAGCGCAGGAGGCACGATGACCACAACATTCCAGATCGTCCGAGACCCAACCGACGCGGACCAATGGCGGTTTATCACCGACAATAACGCGGTGTGGGGGTCACTCTTCTGCGACTTTTTCCACAACGGGGCGATGCCAGAATTGCAGGAGAGGATAGCCACCAATGCTGTCCAGGAAATCGAATGCGTTATTATGACCAAGGCGCACTATGATGTCCTGATGGACGCGGCTGCGGTACTAGATGAGGAGGCACGATGACCTTCCTCGACACACTCAACGCCAAAATCGCACGCGACCACGCATCCGATGACGAGGTGGCACGCATTGCCGGGATGACGGTTGAGGAGTTCGACGCGGACACGACGGCGGCGGACCCGTGCACAATCACCCTCGACACCCCAGTCAGGGGCTCCGTGTTCAACAGGTTCGTTACAGCTTACGGTATCACGGACGACCGAGAGCAATTCCACAAGTTTGCCCTCGACCGCTACCGCCGCGATCAATGGACCTGGCCCATTCTAGCCGAGCTGTGGACAGACTGGAACAACTGGGGCCGCGAGGCGCTGATCGAACAGCAGGACGCCGCCGACGAACAGCGTACAATGGCGGATGCCTTGATATAGCCGAACCCAAACGGGCCTAGCTCACTAGAGAGGAGGCGCTCC
>JBDGYW010001512.1:0-861 GCA_039588935.1 Gemmatimonadota bacterium
ATGATAAGAAGTTACAAGGATATTTTGTTTGACGAAGTCCTTCCCCGGGTGCGGAAACCGGGTCAGTACGCCGGTGGCGAGCGCAACGTCTGCGTGAAGGACCACGCATCGGTCGACCTCAAGGTCGCGCTCGCGTTTCCCGACACGTACGCGATCGGAATGTCGCATTTGGGATTGAAGATCCTCTACCACATGTTGAATGCCCGCGATGACATCGCCGCGGAGCGGGTTTTCGCGCCGTGGATCGACATGGAAGACGAGCTGAGGAAACGGGAGATCCCGCTGTCCAGCCTCGAGACGTTTACGCCTCTGTCGGAATTCGACGTTGTCGGTTTTTCGATGCAGTACGAGTTATCCTTCACGAACTTCCTCAATATGCTCGAGTTGAGTGGGATTCCGTGTTCGACGAGCGCTCGTTCCGACGGCGACCCCGTCATACTGGGCGGTGGATCGATCACACAAGCGATGGAACCGGTCGCGCCGTTTTTCGACGCTATCCTTGTGGGCGACGCAGAAGACGTCCTGTTCCCCGCCATGGATTTGATCAAAGACTGGCGACGAAACAGGAGTCCCGGCGTTCCCGGTATGTACGTTCCGTCCTTATACGACGTCTCCTACGGTGCGGACGGGACCGTTGCGCGGATCGTTCACACCCCGCCGGCGCCGGCCACCGTAGCCAAAGTGACCGTGGCCGACCTGGAAAACGCCCCCTACCCGGTCAAACCCATCGTTCCAAACGTCGAGGTCGTTCACGACCGGATCAACGTCGAAATCATGCGCGGCTGCCCGAACCAGTGTCGTTTCTGCCAGGCGGTCCAACACTACCGGCCACTCAGAAAACGATCGATCGGCAAGGTTCTC
>JBDGYW010001512.1:909-2270 GCA_039588935.1 Gemmatimonadota bacterium
TCTCGAGCTGGCCGACGCGGTTTACCGCGCGACCGGTTACGACGAGATCAGCCTGACCAGCCTGTCGACGGCTGACTATCCGGGTGTCCTCGACTTACTGCGCGCCGTCGTTGAGCTGTTCGACCCGCGGCGGGTGAACATCTCCTTGGCCTCGCTCCGCGTCGGGCCGGAGCTCGAGCGCATGCCGGAGCTGACGAGTACGGTGCGAAAAGCGGGACTGACGATGGCACCCGAAGTGTCCACGGACAGGTTGCGCGAGGTGATCCGCAAGCCGATCAAGAACGAAGACCTCCTGGCCGGTTGCCGTGCAGCCTTCGCCGCCGGTTACCGGCTGGTCAAGTTCTATTTCTTGATCGGCGCGCCGACGGAGCGAGACGAGGACCTCCGCGGGATCGTCGAACTGTGTAACGAGGTGAGTCTGATGCGGAAGCACGTACCCGGCGCTCGCGGCGGCCGCGCACAGATCAACGCGTCGATCTCCTCACATATTCCGAAACCGCACACGCCGTTCCAATGGGAGGCGATGAACTCGCGTGAAGAACTCTGGGCCAAGCAGGAGTACATCCGGTCGTTACGCACGTCAAAGGCGTTGAAGCTCAAGTTCCACGACGTCGACATCACATATCTGGAAGCGGTGTTTTCTCGTGGAGATCGTCGCCTGGCGCGCGCGCTGCTGAAGGCCCGAGAAATGGGACTTCGAATGGACTCGTGGTCGGAGTGCTTCGACATCCGTAGGTGGGAAGCGGTGTTCCAGGACGTCGGGCTAGACCCCGATTGGTACGCGCTTCGGCCGCGTCGCACCGACGAGGTACTACCCTGGGACATGATCGGCCTCAGGACCCCACCGTCTTACCTCGCAAAGGAACATCACCGCGTCCACTCCGCACCGGAATCCTAAGCGGGAGCGGCTTGACAAGCCACAGATGAAGTGGTATATTTACTACGATATCGTATATTACGATACCGTAATATTTAGCGATATCTGTCGAATTGATAATTGAAACTCGTATCTTTGTAAACCCATATGGCCCTTCGGTTTCTCTCCCCCATCCACAAAGCTAGTCGTCAGATCGCGTTGAGTCTGGAGGCGGATTGTGCGGATTCGGATCTCACCGCGACAGAGGGTCACATGCTGTCGTATCTCCGGAGCTACAGCCCCTCACCTGTTTCGGAACTCCACCGCGTGTTCGGCATCAAACGCTCCACGCTGACCAGCATGCTGGATCGACTCGCGTCGCGCGGGTGGCTCGCTCGATCACCGTCAACACGGGACCGCCGCGTAATCCTGGTAAGCCTCACCGAGGGCGGTCGGGTGCGGGCGGATCGGATCCAGACGGCCGTCGACGAGCTGGAGGCGCGGA
>JBDGYW010001513.1:0-2138 GCA_039588935.1 Gemmatimonadota bacterium
GGCTGAATGTGGCTTCGACAAATCAGGCGCCACTCACATAGAACACTCAGATTGGTATCGAACGTATTTCTTTCCCGACGCCCAGGACGGATGGTATCGTAACCCAGGCGGAACGATACATTTTGGCCTGTCTGCCGGAGTCACAATCGGCAAGTCAGAGCTGATGGCCCGTTTCGGACAGCTCCGTACGGAAGATCTCACTGAACTAACCCCGCCGATGTACGTGAGCCTGGGAATGGGCGTGTCATTCTGATCGTATCCAGGGCAATGGCAAGAGCCATCGGCCGAAGGAGGAAAAGTGGCGACAAGAGGCTTTCAACTACTCAAGCTGAGTTTTGCGATTGGGACCATCGCAGATGCGATAGTTGCCGCCAACTGGTTTCTCATTGCCGGCGGCGCCGATATTCCGAACCTAATGTCCGGATTGGTAGGAGAGGGGATGGAGTATCGTCACGCGATGTACATAGCCGGGCTCTTCATGACCGGATGGACCGTTCTACTGGCCTGGGGTTGGCTCAAGCCATTCGAGAGAAAGGGTTTGCTGATCATCACGGCAGCGTTGCTTCTGCTTTCGATGGCCTTGGAGCTCCTCTTTTACAGCTCGCTGCTAGGCGGTCCGGGGTTTGTGATCGGCCTGTGCTTACGGGCTGCGCTGATCGCCAAGTTCTCATTCAGCTACTTCTACTCGAGAGACGCCTAAGGCGCTGGGGTCTCTCCGCGCGAAACACAACGGAGGATCATTGGAGAATGAACACAAACGTTGCGAAACCCGCCAGGGTGGCGATCATCGGGGCAAGTGGAACGTACGGGACGGGGATACTAGCCAGGGCTGAAGTTCAGCGAACCACTTCTGTGGTCGACGCACTGCTCGACGAAGAGGAAAAGCTAGAAGCCGCATTCACTGGCTGCGATGGCGTCATCTCTGCGCTCGGCGACGATAGAAAAAGGCGTCCGAAGACGATGTACCTACCTCACGTCTGGAACGCCATGAAGGCCACCGGCGTGACCAAATACATCGGCATGGGCTCCGGGCCAATGTTGATGCCGGGCGAGAAACGGTCAGGCATATTCCAACACACCGTGTTTCCCCTCGTGTGCGTTTTGAAGTTCTTCGGCATAGACATGCTGGATCAAAACGAGTGGGAGCGCGATAGCCTGCTCTTGGGCAAGAACGGCGCAGATGGACTAACCTGGGTGATAACAAGACCGGTGCGACCAACGAAAACGCCCTTTGTTGGAGCATATGTGCATAGGGACAAACGCGGCCCGATGAACTGTTCGATCTACGACCACGGTGATTTCTGCCTGTATTGCGTGGCGTCGAGCGAATGGGATAGCCTTGCGCCACATGTCAGCTCAGGTCCGCAACCGAGGTAGAGGCAAAAGAGGTAGGTGACAGCATCACCGCCGATGCTGGCGACTCAAGACGTCGGCTTCATGTGCCTCCGAAACCACCCGAGGGTGCCAACCATCTTCGCCACGTGATGGCTCGGTTGCCGCCGAATGCCGTGTGGCTCGCCGGGTACGCGCACCAGAACCGTCTCCACCCCTAACATCTTGAGGGCCTTGAAGTACTGCTCGGATTCCGACATCGGCGTCCGATAGTCCTCTTCTCCAGTCATGATCATCGTAGGTGTTGTGACGTTCTCCACAACCGATAGCAACGATCGCGATTCATAGTGATCCACGTTGTCCCACGGCAATCCCGGGAACCAGTACTTAACTGAGTACGGCGCCATGTCGGCGGTGAGGTTGAAGCTGTACCAGTTGATCACAGGGTACCAAGAAACTGCTGCGCGAAACCGATCGGTGTGCCCGATGACCCAGGCCGTCAGCACACCACCGCCGCTCCCACCCACGACGTATAGGTGCTCGTCATCGATGAAACCCCGTTCGACAACTGCATCAACTCCAGAAAGGAGATCGTGGAGGTCGTTGCCCGGGTACGAGTGGTGAATGGCGTTTCCAAACTGCTCACCATAACTCGTGCTGCCGCGCGGGTTAGCATAGAGCACGACGTTGCCCTGCGCCGCCATGAGCTGTTTCTCAATATCGAACCGTGGTCCGTAAGCGGCGAAAGGCCCGCCATGAATCTCCAACACAAGCGGGTATTTCCGCGTCGGATCGAAACCAGGTGG
>JBDGYW010001514.1:0-2383 GCA_039588935.1 Gemmatimonadota bacterium
AGCTGAACGAATATGCCCAGAAGATACGGGCCAAGCTCGACGCCGTCGATGCCATGGGGGCGGAGGAGCTACGCACGAAGCAACCGAGCTATTACGACTAGGACGCCCCTGGCACGGAGCCGGGGTGAACGGACACCGTCGTCTAGGGCAGGAGCCCTGGGCGGCGGGTTTTAACACAGCAGACTCAGTGTGACAGCGAAACAGAAGGCAAAGACGCTTCCGCAGCCGAAGCAGTACCGTTTTGCGACCTACACTGACCCAAATACGGGCCAGACGGCAACGGCATTGTCTGATGCTCAGCGCAAACAACTCGCCGAAGCCAAAAGTCTGTGTAAATCACTGCTCTCGGTGGAGGAACGCCAAGAGGCCAGGCGGCTCTACACTGCCGTGGCTGATGCAATTGCCAACGTTCTTGCGTGGTGTCGGCCAATAACACCGCCCAAACCCGAGGCCCCCGCCGATGCCGAAGCCGCAGACTGACCCGAAGACGCTGGCGTCCTTTGTGCCGCCAGACGAACCCGACGTGCGGAACTACGCCAACGAACGGGAGTGGCTGGAAGCTCGGCTCGACGGCATCGGTGCGTCTGAGGTGGCTGGAGTGTTGGGGCTGTCGCGCTTCCAGGGGGCGTTCTCGATCGCCGTTCGCAAGATAGACCGCACGGTGGAGCAGGCTGGCGAGCGGAGTCCTGAGGCCGAGGCAGGGCATCGGCTGGAGCCGGTGATTGCGGGGTGGTTTGGCGATGTGTGTCGAGATAAAGAGAACTTGCCCGCACGATGGCTCACGGTTGACCCAGGAAAGTACCACACCGTGTGGCGTCTGCCCTTGTTCTGCACGCCCGACCGCTACCTCACAGACATAATGGGCCGCAAGCTAGCCGTGCTGGAACTCAAAGCCGCGTGGTACAAGCAGGCGAAGCAATTCAACGAAGCCCTCCCGATGGAATACAGGGTCCAAGTGCAGGTCCAGATGTACTGCACAGGACTGAAGCGAGCCTACTTCGGCGTGTTGCTCAACGGCATGGAGTTTCGTTGGTACAGAGAGGACTGTCACGCTGGGCTGATGCAGTCCATCCTTCGGAGGGTCAACAAGCTGTGGGCGATGATTCAACGGAAGGAGCTCCCACCCACTGACTTCTCGGATGCGACCTCTCGGGCGCTGGCGGCCCACTACAACGAGCCGACCGACGAACGAGTTGACCTCGGCCCTGAGTTCGCCGGCGTGCATTCGGCACTCGTGAAGGCCAAGGCTGACCAGAAGGCAGTGGGGCGAGCTAGGGCGGCGGCGGAGAACCGAATCAAAAGGGCCCTCGGCAACGCCACCCTCGGCATTCTGCCTGACGGTGATACGGGCTAGCATTCTGCCTGACGGTGATACGGGCTACAGTTGGCGGCCCGACAAAAACGGCAAGCGAACACTCAGACCGGAGACGATACGACATGGCGACTAAACCCGAAGCGGCAACCGCAAAGGCAGCCGCCCCGCAGGAGGAGTCCCCGCTGGACAAGGTGATCGCAGCAACTCCCGAAGTAAACATGCGGGACATTTGGGCGGGCAAGGACCAGCGATTCACAACCTACGACGGGCGGATATGCACCCTGTCGATCAAGCTCTGTGAAACAGTTCTTGGTAATCCTTATCGCGGTGCTCCTGAGGCGGAGAAGGCCGCGTTTATCGCCTTTTGCATCACCAACGGACTTGACCCGCTGAGGAAGCAGGTGCATTTCGTCAAGTACGGGCAGGAGCCGGCGGCCTATATCGTCGACTGGCACGTCTTCGTCGACCGTGCCCAACGGCATCCTGCGTTCGATGGCTATGAGACGGGCGTCGTGTGGTCGGTAAAAAAAGGCGAGGAGACCGTGACCGAACGGGGGCAGCCCTGCGATTACGAGCGAGACGAACACCATCGCATGATTGGCGGCTGGGCTCGGGTGCATCGTCGAGACCGTAAGATTCCCGTCGTGGTAGAGGTGCCGTTGGCGGAGATGGAGAAAACCAAGAAGGACGGCACGCCCACACGCTTTTGGAAGGGGATGACGACCACGATGACAACGAAGGTGCCGGCAGCCCGTGCCCTGCGAAACAGTTTCCCCGATCGCCTGGGTGACCTCTACATCGAACAGGAGACGGCCATCTTCCAGGCGCTACAGCAGCCAGACCTTCGCTCTGGCGACACGCTTCCGATGGAAACCCTCGACGACCTGAAGGCACAATTGGACGCCGAGGACGCTCCTGCGAAGCCAGAAGAAAATACCTCCATAGCACCCCAGAAAGAAGCGGGCACGGATGACGAGGGGGGCACGGACGCCCCGTCTGGCGACGATGGCCCGGCCCCTTGGGATTCGCCGGAGTATGACACAGAGCCCATTCCCGATAGCACGGACG
>JBDGYW010001515.1:0-2069 GCA_039588935.1 Gemmatimonadota bacterium
GGGCAGATCCATACCAGGGGCGACTTCCGAGCCGCTCGGACCCCAAGGATCCCTACGTGGGCAAGTCGGCCGTGGAGCAAGCCTTCGGTTTGGGGAAGACGGTCCTGATCCTCTTCGGAGGTGCCCACCTGCCCAGGGTCCCCGTTGCTTCGGGCGACCCAGGAACTCGCTGACCTACAGGATTCTCGTTGAACATCCCGGCTCCGTCAGGGTCATCGACTTCCTCAATCCAGAGAATCTCGGTATCGAGCACTGGATCGACGACCTCGAGGAGGGGGTGTCTATCCGACGGCGAACAATTGGGTGGGCGCACTCGACGCTGCCCTCTTCTTTCCCATGGTTATTCCCCCGTCACCAACCCGGCGACCGGGAAGCCGGAGATGCAGGAGGTGAAGTTGTATTTGGATTACAAGGTCCGGGATCTATTCGATGAGATCGTCTACATTGGTCCAGCAAGCCAGTGGGAGACCGTGTCTGGAGCCCTCGCCCCCGAACGAGTTGCGGAGTATCTGCAGGAGCTGAACAGCAGGAGCATGATTCGATTCGGACGCCCCTACGGGGGGGGGTGGACTGCGGGAAACGGTGCGCACTTCAGCTTCCAGCTCTCAGGAATAGGACTCTGCCGCCGACCCTTGCGCTCAGCTGTGGCGGGCCTGATGCGTTATGGCCTCGTCACCCTCTCGCGGATCCAGTCCGAGATGAGATCGAGGAACCCCGGAACGAACTCCTGACCGAGAGTGCCGTACTCTGAGGGGCTGCCAACATAGTCAGCGTTGCCGCCTATTTCAAGTGCGGCGACCATGGGTTCCCGGTTCAAATCTGGCGGAACCTGCAGGTCGAGTTCGCCGAATATCAGCAACGTGGGGCAATTCACTGACTCCAGAACCGGAACTGCATCATGGTCGATGAACGACCTGAACCACGGGCTGTTGAACATGGCCAGGTGGCAACTGACCTCTGCAGCGAGACCATCATCTGGATTGCCTCCGGTATTGTTGTCCGCGGTGCCGTCCGATTCGTGATCAGGATCGCTGTCCACCTCAGAGTTGTGAACGTTCCGTTTCGCTTCACGCGGTTCCGATTCCGTCGATATTGGCGCTTGCACCATCCTCATGAACTCCAGCTCGAGTTCGCGCTGGTCGGCTCCGTCACGGACGAGGTTGATAATGTGCTTCATGGATTGGATGCGATCCTCGACATCCTCCTTCGTTGCCCCGTCAACGTCCGCGATCAGCCTGGTCTGGGCGAGAAGGTTCTCCTCGCCAGTACTGCCCATACCCCCGATGCAGATCATGAATGCAATATCCTCTGATGCTGCAGCGCACATCGGGGCGACTATCGCTCCCTGGCTGTGTCCGCAGAGGCCGATCGCGGCGGAATCGATATCGCGGCGAGCCTTCAGGAACTGAACTGCGGCCAGAACATCTCGGGCTACGTCCGAAAGTGTGTATTGCAGGTGCGCCCCGCTCGATCCCCCGACGCCTCTTGAGTCATAGCGCAGGCTTGCAATGCCATTCCGAGCCAGTGAATCCGCGATCATCGCGAACGGCTTCAAGCCGAAGGCCTCTTCATTGCGGTTCAGCGGTCCAGACCCCTGTAGGAGGACGACGGAGGGGTGAGCGGCAGAGCGGTCAGGGAGCGTCAACATTGCGGCCAGAGTGATTTCACCGTTGGCAAACGCTACCTCCTCTTCGACAACTGTCATCGTTCCTCTCTCCATCGCGCGCATGTTTCCGGATAGTACCTCACGAGCCGGAGCGTTGATCAACCCGTGTACAAACCTCTGCCTCCAATACCCCGCATCGCTTTAGAGTTTCTCATCTGCAACGGCGAAGAGCAGAGACTCGCTAGCGACAGTGCACAAGGCCGATATGCCACCCATACGGTTTTCTTCCAGGTTGGTTCCACGTCCTTTCTCGAGTGATTGTACGCGCATCGCGCATCGAACCGTTCGGATGAACTCGCATTACTCGATTGCGAGGTTCCCAACTCCATTGCCCGTGTCGGGATGCGACAGCTACCGGGCGGGGTGATTCTCCTCTCGGGAATGCGAAACCTGGGCTCAACCC
>JBDGYW010001516.1:0-2097 GCA_039588935.1 Gemmatimonadota bacterium
CACTGGTCGCCGGATCACTGTTTTGCGCATCGTAGAATTTCCGCCGGGCATGCGCCCAGCACGCCACCTCCGTCACATGGCCGCCGGCTTCGCCGGCGTAGATGCCGTCATACCCACCAAACGCGTCGGCCTGTAGATACACCCGTTCGTCTCTACCCCAATCGCGCAGGAACGCCATCGGCCCGTCCCGACTACGGCTCGGGGTGTATGCGAAAACCGCATACGGGTGATCGGGATCCCCCAGGTAGACCCAGAACCGTCCGGTACGCGTCTGGGTGCGTCCGCGATCCTGCACTTTCACCGGCGTGTCGTCCGTGTGAATGACCTTCGAGGCCCGCACTTCCTCAACCATCAGGCGATACAACGGCTTGACCGCCTCGGCACACTGTGCCGCCCAGTCACACATCGTCGAACGGGCGATCTCGATCCCGTACCGCTGCAGGATTCCTTCCAGCCGGTGCATTGGCAGGTGATCGCCGTACTTACTGACGATGACATAACTGAGCAGTCCCGGGGCGGCCAATCCCTTCTCGATCGGCTGCAGTGGCTTGTTCGCGGTGACGATCTGCGGACCGTCGGGTGAAGCGTCCTTCTCGCACTGCGGGCAACCATACGTCAGACGAATGTGCTCGATCACCTTGATCTTCGCCGGGATATAGTCGAGTTGTTCATGCGTTTCCTTGCCGATGATGTGTCGAAGCTTACCGCAGCACGGACAGGACTTCTCTTCTTCTGGCAAATCGTGAATGACCTTCTCACGCGGAAGGCTCGACGGCAATCGGCGACGGCCATGACCTTTGCCCTTACGCGTCGGCTTCGTTGGAGCGTCGGCGTCATCATCCGCCTCCATCTCGGGGATGGCCTTGTCAATCAGATTCTCGAACAGCAGCATCTGTCGCGGATCCATCTTCTCCGATGACCGACCGAAGTAACGACGCAAGAGTGCCTGCACCTGATGCTGCACACTCTCGAGTTCGCGGTCCTTCTGCTTGAGCTGACTGAGGAGTTCCACACGCTCGGCACGCAAGAGTTCAGCTTGTTGTGAAGACTCCTGCAGCGATGCACGAAGCCGCTGGTTCTCGCAACGAAGCTGCTCGAGGATGGCGTTTCCTGTGTTGGAATCGTCCGTGTTCACGCCATAATGCCAAGCACGTGGCATGCCAGAATGAAGCCTGTGCCCGGTTTACTGGTGACGTAGCGATGAATCACGCCGGGCGACGAAACCGTTTGCGACGCCGGATGCTTCGCAGATCAATACCCTCCAGTAACATCGCCAACTCGCTGGCTTTCAACTCGATATGGGTGGCCCCGTCTTGTACCAAAGCGCATAACCGTCGCGATCCCAGTAGAGGATCTTGATCCGATCCCGCCGGCGACCGACGAACATAAACAGATGCCCGCTCAATGGATCATAGCCCAGGCCCTCTCGCACCACTACCGCCAGCGTATCGAACCCCTTGCGCATATCCGTCGTCGAAGTGCACATATACACCCGAACCCGAAGTCCTTGGTCGAGATCTCCCAGACTCGGTAACCTCAGCATGCCCGACGCTCCAAGAGCTCCAGCACCTGCATAAGAATCTCACGATTCACCGTTCCCGTGATCCGAACGCGCCGGCCATCCGTCAGCTCAATTTCGATCTGCCCATCGCCGTCCCGCGCCGGATCATCGGTCACGTGCACCGGCACGAACGGTGGGGCCTGCGCCTCCGCGTCACGTCGGACTGAGGATGCCTGCTCTGCATCTCGTCGAGCCAACTCCCGCCGCCACCAGTGGAAGCCTGCCTCCTTCACCCGATGTCGGCGACACCACGCCCGGACGGACTGGCCACTGTTGGCATGCCGAGCCAACCGCCGTCGCCACGCCGCTTCCTTAGTCAGATCCCGCGCTCTGCTCTTGGCCATATACCACACCTCCCTTCAGAGGGGGCATGGTGCCTCAAACGCCAGTCAGATGGAAGATGGGGTTCACCGGACGCTTACGGTATGACGGCATCTACGCCGGCGAAGCCGGCGGCCATGTGACGGAGGTGGCGTGCTGGGCGCATGCCCGGCGGAAATTCTACGATGCGCAAAACAGTGATCCGGCGACCAGTG
>JBDGYW010001517.1:0-2029 GCA_039588935.1 Gemmatimonadota bacterium
TCCGCCAGATTCCCCAGAATCGGCGCGATCCACCAACCCTGCACCCCGCCGTGTATGACCAATCCGGCCAGAAAGAACCCGACCAGCATCGCCGGCTTCAGGTTGATACGATTCTGATAAGGTTCGGTGACCTGGGCGAACCCGAGGAAGAACAGCAGGCCGGGTATGAAAAGCGTGGGATGGTGAGAGTTGAAGATTGTCCAGGCCATGAAAATGACGTGCACGACGGTGATCCAGACCGGCACAGGGTCGTCGCGCTGGTCCCAGTCGGGATCGACGAATTGCCCCCGCTGGTCGAGCGGTAGAAGTCTTGGAAAAAGCCGGCGCATCTCACGCAACTTAATTTCTTCGAAACGCCTGGAAAAAGCTTCTTTGACAAGATCCTTGTCGATGCCTTTTTCAATCAATTGCGGAACGCAGCGTTCCTCCAAACGTTGGCGGATCTCGTCCACTACTTTTTGGACCTGTGCATTGATCGATTTAACCGCCCCGCGTTCTTCATTGACCGTGGTTGCTATTTGGTCGAATATCGCGTCCATTCGCCGACGTTGGAGATACCTTTCCTGAATCTCGTCTTTGAGATTCACCAGTGCGAACTTCGACTCCAGCTTCGCCAACTCCCGGCGGAACACCATGAAGTAGAGTCCGTTCGATATGAGAATGCCCAGTACGGCTTTCCAGCCGAAGTGGGTCAGCATATGCAACGTGGTCCATTTCCACGTGGCCGCTACCATCAACACCGGAGGGGCAGCGAAGTGGGTCAGGGTACCCGTACTTGAACCTGAGACTGGGCCCCAGTTCATAGAAGTTCCTGGCCAGCACCAGGGCCGAAATGGTCATAGCAGCTGGTTCGGTAATGAACGATCCGAGAACCGGGCCGATGAACAGCGTGGCGAGCCAGAGCGCGGTCAGAGAGCCGCCGAACAGTTTGGCGATCCTTTTAATGAGGTTTTCGGAAAGCCGCAGTATCGGGCGGGTGGCGGCCAGCGTCATGACCACCACGACGAACGCCGGCTCGGTGAAATTCACATGGTGCCCGACGTAATTGACCACCGTGTTCCAGTCGTAGAAACCGATGATGGCGATCACGAGCGCGACGGCCCAGATACCGAATACGGCTTCCACTTCACCCAAGAAATGAAACAACCTCGCGCCGTGGTGGACCGAATCGCGGCCGGCCTCCCCGTTATCGATTTTTTTCTGGTGTTCGTGCTCCCACCTGTGGGAAATCGTCATGAACCTGGCGGTCATGAACGTGTGGATGATGGCGAGAAAGAAAATCAGCGTCGCGATCAGATTGAACGGCTCCCGTTCGACGCGGTTTACTAGAATCGTCCAGATACTATCGACATCGGCGTCATCGTAGCTTTCCAAACCGCGCGGAAACGGCTTGGCATCCGCCGATGGTTCCGCTGCCATAACCTCCCCCGCCAACTGGGGCACCAATCCGGCGCAGCACACCATCACAAGGACTGTTATTGCCGTCCATCTTCTCTTCATGGGATTACCTCGCTACCGGTCACGAATCGATCATTACGCCCGTATGTCGTCTATATGCAGACAGTAACACACCTTACAATCCTAACCAAGCCTGCTCCCGCACAATCTCGCTGATATCTGCAACAGAATCGGACTCAATCACGTACAATCTCCCGTGGGACGCCAGGAGGTCAGATGTTGTCTCGCCCCACGCCACCGCGAGCTCTTCGCGTTCGTCTTATCCGTTTGTGCATTTCACACAGAATTCGCGTCACGAAAGGAGGCAGTAGCATGCAGGATGACCGTCTCTATTCCCGTCGCTCGGTCGTTGTTACTGCGGCAATCGTATGTGCGCTGGCTTGTCTCGGCCTGACGCAACCCGCCGGATCAGTCGGACTTATCCCCATCAGCGAGCTTAGCCCCTATCCGGACGGAGGGGATCCGACGGATCCGCAGTCGGTTACGAGTTGTAACGGAGGACCGCAGATTGGTGTTTTGTATCGCAACAGCGAGACTGAACCCCACATTGCCGTCAACCCCACGAATCACG
>JBDGYW010001518.1:0-2219 GCA_039588935.1 Gemmatimonadota bacterium
GCATTTTTCTGGATCGAAAACAACGGCCGTCGAGTGAGAATCAAGACTGCCCATCATGGAGAAGGCAGTGTGCGGTCCTCTCCACGGGTGCTTTTCACTGTCAAGGGCGCTACGGTCGTTCAAGGGCTACAGGCGATCACAAGCGGAACGTCTCGATCACTACTGACGAATCTGGGAAACACATTGTACGCGGCGGAACAACGTAATGAAGGCTGGTCAGAGCTCAAAGTTATTCGGCGCGACGTCATAGATTTCTCTGCGACACGAAACTGTATTGTAGTTCAAGATGGTGGCGGTCGGATCAGTGGCGGCTATCGTGAGGCAGTGTTTCCGCTGCGGATCGTGACCTTGAGCGGCACAAGCGAGGTGCTGGATCTTGGTATGCGAGGGCTTGCGGAAATGTTCAGAGTAGCGAGTGGCACCGATAACAATATTCACATCTTGTCACTGGACCGGGCCGATCGTGGCGGAGTTGTGTTGCTGTACAAGGAATTCCGATGCAACTGAGCATGCCCACGATGGGGTATTCCAGTGTGATGGGTCGGGTTCGTAGCTGAGCACCCCGCCACGGCCCGCGGGGGTGTAGAATAGTCGAAGGCCAAGCTAGCCCAGCACGCAGAGAAAACAATGAAGAGTCACAGCCGCTCCCTTCGCCGCCATCATCGCGCTCGGTTTCGCAAGCGGGCGAAATGGATCATGAGAGAACTGTGGGGCCATGACGCTCACCAGATATCCCCACGCGGCCTCGGTAGATGCACAACGACTCGAACTCCGTGCTCATGCTGGATGTGTGGAAACCCGCGACGTTACTTCGGTGAGAGGACGCTTCAGGAGCGACGACACACAGTAGATCCAAGCGACTGTCTTGAGTAGACACTATCGAGCGTGAGCCTGACGGTCCGGCCTTTCACGCCCACCCCGCCACGGCCCGCGGGGGGTGAGATGAATGAAGGCCGCGCCAGTCCGGCCCGCCCCTCCGTGCCAACATCCGTGAGACAGTTTCCTCTCTGAGATTAGAGTAGAGGGCGGGGAGGTATCATGGATGAGTTCGATAGCTGAGTTGGCTAGGGATCTTCAACTACCGCCGACAGGCAGTGGCCCTGTCCGGTTCCTTCGTTTCCCGGATTCGCCGGCTCCAGCGTCACCACCCAATCAGCCTCGGCTACAATCACTGGATTCTCTTTCTTACTTTTGTCGTCCTTGAACGTGTCCTTTATTGCTTCTTTGCGGTGACCACGAGTTGGAGCGGCCACTTCGCTGGAATCGAGCTGTACCTGTTTCGCGAACGGTTTACGGCTCGAGACGCTGAGGACTTACGTTCCGGGAAGGCAATTGGCGACGAATCCACGGAATTGTTCGTCGACCCGAGCGTTCACTATGTGCACATCTGGAAAATATTGCCCGACGGGACGATCAGCGTGAACGACGGAGAACTGGATGTTGAGCAATCTCTCGACATCTTGTGTTCTCTGGCGAGCGAGAATGAGGCGATCGGTGGTTTCATCCTCATAGAGCCTCGTTCTAATTGTAGATACGCGGAGGTGGTGTCTACATTGGAGCTTGCACGACGCAGTACCGCGTACGAGGTGGCTTGGAAGCACGGTACTTTCATGAGCAAGATCCCTTGTGCTGAGGTCGTATTCGTATCGCCAGTCGGGCAAGGGGACAACGCCTAACAACGTTTTGCAGTTAACGGTCCGCCCTGTCACCCCCCACCCCGCCACGGCCCGCGGGGGGAGCGTAGAATGGAAAGGCCGCGCCAGTCCGGCTCACAGATGAAGACAACGTTGACTGATTTCAGGTTAAAGCAGAATTGCATCCGTTTTTCCGCCCGAAGCTTGGTGTAACAGGCCTGCTCGCTGCGGCGGGAACGGTCGCGGTGGTGGCATCAATCGGTGGCCTTGCCGGTCGATACTGGTGGTTCTTAGATCTCGCGTCGCATTTTCGAGTCCAATACGTGATCGTCCTTTCGATCGTCGCGTTGGCGCTGTGTGCGTTGCGTGTATATCGGCCTGCGATCGTCTTTGCGGCGGTGGCTCTTTTCAACCTCGCGCTCGTTCTTCCACTCTACACAGGTTTGTCTCGCACCGTTGGACAACAAGCCCGATCACTACGCGCTATGTTGATCAATGTGTACACGAGCAACACAGACCACACAGCGGTGCTCGATTGCATCAAGACTCACGACCCAGACTTTGTGATCGTGGAGGAAGTCAATG
>JBDGYW010001519.1:0-2096 GCA_039588935.1 Gemmatimonadota bacterium
TTGACGACTAAGGGCAGTTTCTTTTACCTGAACTGACCGGAGTAAGCGCCCGACTCAGCTGCCGTTATTGACCGCCGTTGTCAGCCGCTGCCGCACCAAGCGACTCGCCGCATATACCGGTGATTCGTCTCGCTCCCCCGCTTCGCCAAACAGCTGATCGAGCGTGCCACCGATTCGCTGAACGGAGTCGCGCACTTGCTCTTCACTCAGGTCGCCAGCATCGAGGAGTGGAATCGCCATGGCCGCCCCCGCGTTCGCGACGTAATCTGGTGCGTAGAGAATCCCGCGTTCGTGAAGCAGGTCGGCATCTGCAGGATCGTTGAGCTGGTTGTGTGCCGCACCTACGACGATTCTGCAGTGCATCTGAGGAATTGTCTCGGCATTCAGCGTTCCACCGATGGCACAGGGGGCATACACATCACACATGCGGGCATACGCCAGATGCGGTTCTACCGCCTCTCCCTCCAGTTCACTCGCGACCCGGCGCGCCAGAGCATCATCCAGATCGCTGACAAGTATCTCAGCCCCAGCCGCCTGGAGACGTCGTGCCAGCGGTTCGCCGACATCCCCGACTCCCTGTACCAGGACTGTGCGATCATGCAGATCGTCATCGCCCAGCACATGTCGGGTAGCGGCCTTGATACCGGAGAATATCCCCAGGGCCGTGTAGGGGCCTGGGTCGATGGCCCGCTCACCAGCACCCCGCACCCCACTCACCCACTGAGTTTCCTCGGAGATTACCGCAATATCCTCCGGCGTAATGCCAAAGCCCTCACTGACTGTGAACGCTCCTCTCAATGATTCAATGAGCCACCCCAACCGTCGCAACAGATCCATGCGGACGGGCGGATCCATTTCGCCAGGGATCGCAAGCACGGCCTTGCCTCCGCCGTGTCGGTACCCTATTCCTGCCCACTTGTAGGTCATCGCTTCGGCTACCTGCATTGCGTCCTGTAGACCCTCTTCCGGAGTCTCATACACCCGCATCCTGCAACCACCCATGGCAGGCCCCAGCGCAGTACTGTGGATGGCGATGAACATCCACGTGCCTGTCGGTTGATCGTACGAGACGACTACGGATACTCCCGACCAATTCTGTATAAGTTCGTGCATGGGTGCGAAAGATATGCCGGGCGCCCGCTCCTGAACACTGAGATGAGACATGGAGCATGCTTCAGCGTAATCCTCACCTGACAGCACGGGTCTCCCCGTTGGTGCCAAACGAGCAGTATTATGAAGAAGTGACGCACAGGAGAACCGATTGGTCAGGATGTACTTGGTGCTGCTCACGGTGTCCGTGACGGCTGTTCCGACCACGGCGTTCGCACGGACTCACGCAGGCACACTGAACGCCGCCCAACATGACTCGGTTGCCCTCCTGAGACAGCTTCGAGCCGCGCAGCAGAACCTTGAACGAGTCCGACGGCGCACACTCCCATTCGGGGGCAGTTCTGCACGCACGCGGTGTGAAGAACGAGTCGGGCGTTTCTGCTACTGGCACGACGACGAAGATCCATGGGAGACTCGACCTGACCACGAAGACGTGGTGAGGAAACGTGACAGATTCTTGGCCAGCCTCGATTCGGCTTCGGATCGATTCCCGGCTGATCCGTGGGTTGCCGCCCAGCGTGTGCGCTACCTGGTTGAGGCCGACCACGCAGAACGTGCTCTTGCCGTTGCGAAAGGCTGCAGTGCAAGCGAATGGTGGTGCTCAGCCCTCAGGGGTTATGTCCATCACAGTGAAGGCGTGTTTGCGGTCGCCGACAGCACTTTCGCATCCGCATTGCAGTTGATGTCGGAGCAGCGCCGTTGTGAGTGGACTGATCTGTCAATGTTGTTGAACGGAAACACTCGAGACCAATACCGCAAACTTGAGTGTGCAGAACGCGCGGAGTTCGAGCGCCGCTTCTGGTGGCTTGCGGACCCATTCTACTCACGCCCTGGAAACGAGCGGCGCAGCGAACACTACTACCGCGTCGTCACTCAAAAGATGCTCGAGGAATCGGCGTCGCCGCGTCGTATGCGTTGGGGAAGAGACAATACGGAGTTGCTACTGCGTTTCGGGAGAGCGATCGGCTGGGAGCGGCAACGCGTCA
>JBDGYW010001520.1:0-2172 GCA_039588935.1 Gemmatimonadota bacterium
CTGCTCGGTAGGGCCACCAAGGAGACGCCTGAGATGGCCGCAGCCAAGTTCGCACAGGACGTAGCAGAGTCTACGCCACGTGGTAGAGAGGGCATCCTCGCTGACTTGAGAGAGGGTCAGAAGTTGGTGCCTGAGATGTCACTGGCTGACGTGCCAGAGATGCGCCCGGTGTCCGCTGCTGCCGCTTCGTTCTCCGAAGAGGCTCGCAGAGTATCCGACGAGTTCTTGCCAGCTAGAGAGAAGAATGCGTTGAACCGTATCCGCTCCAAGTTGGAGGAAGCTGCATCGAGTGAGAACAACACACTGGTAGCACGCGCCGCGAGCACTGAGCAGCGTTTGGCTGACGGTCAGAGTGCCTACCAGATGCTGGAGGAGACGGTGGACGACATCACTTCTCCGGCCATAGAAGACATGTTCACTCGTTTCCCGATCATGCAGGAGGCGTGGGACAAGGCACAGCAGCACGCAACGCGTGTGCTGGGTGAGCCGGTAGCACCCCTATTCCGTGCCACTGAGACTGGCTTCACTCGGAACTTGGATGCGCCTATGGACTTCAGGACTATGCAAGCAGTGAAGAGACAGTTGGAGAACTTGGCGAAGGCTGCAGAGCCTGCAGATGCTCCAGACATCTGGAGACTGCATCGCGAGTTCTACGACGAGTCACTGCGTGTCGTCGATGGCTTCGGTGACGCACAGCGCGTGTACCGAGAGCTAATGCAGGAGAAAGAGGCCGCAGAGTTGGGTATGCGTTTCGTCAATCGAAAAACCAGCGAAGTGGCAGACGACATTGCCGGTATGCCCGCCAATGAGTTGCAGGCGTACAAGGAGTCAGCAGCCACTGCGTTGCTCGATAGGATCGACAACATGAGACGCACTGGCAATATCGTGAACTTCTTCAACACGAATGCGATGGACGACAAGCTGCGCGTGTTGCTGCCGGACGAGTCTTCGTTCGACGACTTCCTGCGCATGATCGACATCGAAGAGGGGTTCCTCGGTGCGGGTAGACAGGCACGTGCCACTAGCAGGGCCACGGCTCGCGCAGAGGCGATGGGAGGACCCTTGCAGAGGGGGTTACTCGATCCCCGCTTCTCCGGTGCGGAAAACCTCCTGCGTGGGCCAACTCTACCTACCCTGTTAGATGTGGGTAGAATGTTGCAATCTCCCCGAGAGTTGATAACACTCTTCGGGCAGGGGGGCGGTTAATGACCGCGCCCTTTGATTTCTCGTATCTGCTCCCGGTGCTCAAGAAGGCGGGAGCACTCGACGCGAAAGATCTGCGTCCTAGTGCAGCGATGCGCTCCCTCTACGACATGGAGTACGTTCCACGAGAAGAAGGTCCTCGACGGTTTCCGATCAGCAGCACCGCAGAGGCCATCGAGATCCCTCAAGAGGAATTGGATCGTCGGCAGAAGGAGCTAGAGGCAAGACAATGGGCGGAGATGATCTCCGGCGAGGCGTATCAGCCAGCAGAGCAGCGCTCTCCCACAGACTTCGCGAACATGATGGTCGAGGAGCTTCCACGTGGTTTGCTTACGGGCGACTACCCATCTCCCGAATCACTCGCTGTCGGTATGGGTATCGAGAGTACCCCCGTCGTCGGTGACTTACTGTTCGGTGCTCGTGACATTGGCCTCGGCCTGCACGAGGGTAGTCTGCCTATGATCTACGCAGGTATGGCTGGCGTTGCACCGGGTATCCCAAGCACGCGAGGCGTTATGAACCTCGCGAAGAAGCTGGGAGCAATTCCCGGTGACGCCAGCGCTTCCTTGCTGAGAGGGTTGAAGCCTACGAACGTGACGCCGGGTACTGCAACGATGATACGCGATCTGCCTTACGACGACGCGGTAGCGGCAGCGCGCAGAGGCGAACACTTGCGTGCCGGTCAGGGCGGAAGGATCGTCGGTGCTCCTGCATCAGTGCGTGTAGAGAACATCAACGACATGCGCAACCAACTTGACTTCCACATGGTACGCGGTCACCTCGGTCGCGACTGGTACGAGCGCGCTCGCGCTGGTGGTGTACGTATCGCTGGGGATGACCCACAGCGGCGTGGACTGCTCGGCGGACCCACGTGAGAATTTGAGACGCGCACTCGTGTCGCGCTCGGGTTCTGCTGCAGAAGGAACAGCGCCGCAAGTTATGACCGGCGCGCAGCAGCGTGCGGCACAG
>JBDGYW010001521.1:0-2184 GCA_039588935.1 Gemmatimonadota bacterium
CACTTCGGTGAATGCACGGAGGTTAATGGCACACAATACGCGCTGTCGCTGTACACCCTGGCCGAGTCGGTCAACGCCCGCCACGTTCTGGAAATCGGCTCCGGCTGGGGCTGGAGTAGCCGCGCATTCGCCCTGTCACTAGAGAATCGTCTCCCGGCCAAACTGGTCAGCGTGGACACCAACCCAGGACGAATCCACCGCGAGAACAGCCGCGCTGTACTCAACACCGGCATCGGCTGGGACATTCTGGATACCGACAGCGCCAAGGTCGAGGTGGGCGACAAGTTTGACGTGCTGTATATCGACGGCGACCCGTACATGGCCCAGGCCGACTTCTTGCGCTTCTACCCCAAACTCGTCCCCGGCGGCCTCGTCATCATGGACGGCTACGGCGGCCAGCTCGGCCCCACCGAAGCCGTGGACAGTCTCTCGTCGTCTTATCCGTTCGTAACCCTGCCGTACCACTCCGGGTACGCTCACGCCGTCCACCGCAAACCCACACCACTGCTGGCCAAAGACGGCTTCTCGGCCACATGTGAACAGTGTCATACGGTGACTCCCTGCCGCGACTGGCGCGAGGTGGATACCGCGGCCCGCGAACACACCAACAAAAAGAAGCACAGAGTCCACGTCCGGGTAGAACCCCGCGACCTCTCCTACACGGTAATTCCCAAATAAGGAGCCACGATATGATGATCGACCCGCTTAACGACAGGGTCTTGGTCAGGCGTGTTGAGCCCGAGACGAAAATGAAGGGCGGCCTGTATATACCCGAGACGGCGCAAGAGAAGCCGCTGGAGGCTATTGTAATATCGGTCGGGCCGGGCCGCGCCAACGACGCCGGAGTTGATGTGCCTCTCCACGTCAAGGCCAAGGACCGCGTTCTCGTCGGCAAGTATGCTGGCACCGAGATTCGCATTGACGACACAGACCACGTCATTCTTCGAGAGGATGAGATTATCGGGATCGTGCGCAATGAAAAGAAGTGAAGAGTGGCCGAAGGTCAGCGTCGTCATCAGCACATACGACAGACGAGTCCGTCCACGCCCAGACCTTCGACGACTTCGAGGTCGTGGTTGTAGACGACTGTAGCCCCGACGTGAAGGCCGTCGAAGCCGTGCTGAAGAAGTGGTACGTTAAGTTGCAGGAGCGCGGCGTCGAGTTGTGGGCGCATCGGCTGGAGGTAAACAGCGGCTACCAGTGCTTCCCGAAAAATCGCGCCATAGAGAAAAGTAGCGGGGATTATATAGCTTACTTGGACGACGACAACACCTGGCGGCCCAACCACCTTCAGGTCTGTGTGGACGCTATCGAATCCGACATGTCCCACGACATGGTCTACACGCGCATGTGCTACGTGGTCTCGGACGACGAGACGCGCAAGGCGCTGACGGAGGCCATGGGCCGCGTGCCCGAAGGCGACGGACTCGGCGTGGAGTGGAACCCGGCCACCCTCTCCGAGCGCAACATCGTGGACACCAACACCATGATGCACAGCAAGGGCGCGTTCTGGCGCATGGTCAGGGAAAGCGGCTACGGCTGGGACGAGAAGCTACGCCGCTTCGGGGACTGGAACTTCGTCTGGCGCTGGTCGATATACGGCCAGACGGCCAAACTAATCGACAAGGTCACCGTAGACTACTACTGGCACATGGGCGGCCTGCAGATAACCCGCCCGGCAATGGAGGTCCCGGTTTGTTTCAACTACGCTCAATACCTGGCCACAAGGAAAAACGAAAACTTAAAGTCGCCATCGGTGTCCTGACACGAAACCGGCCCGAGTACCTGGCGCGGACACTGGCGGGGATCGAGCGGGAGCGCCACGAGGACTTCGACATCCACCTGATGGTGTGGAACAACGGCGACGAAAGAATCGCGGCCCAAACGCACGGCGTTGGCCACAACGTCGGCCAGCATGTATCGATGAATCGGATGTTAGACGAAGCCGTCTTGGTGGACGCCGACTACTTCGTGCGAGTTGACGAGGACTGCTTCTTCGAGATGCGGGGTTGGCTCAAGAAGATGTTGAGACTTCAGCGAGAACACCTGAAGAAGTATAAGCGCGCGTGCGTGATGGCCCCGCTGGTACATGGTTTGCGCAACCCGCCGCTGGCGGTCAGCCAGTTCAAGCTGGGCAAGTACCGCATGGACGCCGTGGACATTCTCGGCGGCATCTGCCGCATG
>JBDGYW010001522.1:0-2093 GCA_039588935.1 Gemmatimonadota bacterium
TCGGCCTGGCCATCGGCGCCGGACTCTTGATCAACAAGTACGTCTTCAAGTAGCCAGCGGTCGTAGTACCGAGCATCCGTAGCACGCTTCGAGCTGGCGAATCTCTCGCTCGCTCATGTCGTGCAGCGTTCGCACTGGCGGCGCGAACTTCGCGGCCTTTAGCCGTATGGCCTCCATCGTTAGGTTGCCCCTGACCGTCTTCTTGCCGCCCTCCCCATGTTTCGCCATGGAGAGGGTGTACCAAAATAACTAGCTCTTGTACTGAGCGTCTTCGAGCCACACGCGAGGATTTTTCGGCGCGTAGTGACCTATCGGAGAGACTTCAAAGTGCAAGTGCTTGGCGTTGTACTTGTTTGGATTGCAACCGACGACCCCTACGGGATCTCCTGCTATGACATCATCTCCAACTTTAATGAGAAGTGATGCACAGTGGAAATATCCAGTGCGGTTTCCATCGGAGTGATCGACCCAGCATCGCCAACCTGTCCCCGTGTTGCCGGCCGTTGACACGACACCGTCCGCGGCAGCAACAGCGACGTATCCATCGGGATACCACCAACGGCGCTTACCGTTGCGCATGATCGCTCCACAGTTTCCAACCTTCACGTCGGGATCTTTGTCGAGCCACCGGAAGAACATGTCGACGCCCTTGTGCGTCGGCCTACTGCCATTTTCGGTGTAGAAGCCACTCGTAATCACGGGGACGCGGCCGTCTTCGAGGCAGAGTAGTGGCCAAATCTTTTTGAGCTCCGGTACGGAGTTTAGACTCGCAATCGTGTTCGGGCCTGCGTAACCATCGACGGCCAGGGGTGGGTTGAGTCGTTGCCACGTCTCGACCATTTTCGTCACGTCGCTGATAGATAACTCGCCAGTGTCGAGTTTGTCTTGGTTGTATTCGTTTGCGCCCATTAGGTTACCCTCATCGTTTTCTTGTTGTCGGAGTCACCCATCGGCCAGACGTGAAGTCGTGCGCCCTTCAACCCAGTGGCACCTCCGAACACCTTGCTGCGCATTTCGGTAATAAATGCACGCTTGGCGCCTTGATGACTTTGAGCGGTGTACGTTCGGATGCGCCCGTCTCCTCTGTTTCTATCGGTGCTCACCCATTGGACCTTGTATCGTTCTTTGAATCCTGCCATGACCCAGATGCTAGCAGAATTCACCGGGAACTTGTCATTCCCGGTAGGCCGCTATTTCTTCTGGCGGCGCTTGCGAATCTTGGCAGCAATCTTCTCCAGCTCCTCGCGCTCGCTGACATAGTTGGAAGCGGTCTTGATATCTGCCCAACCCATGTACTTCTGCAGAGCTACGATGTCTTTTGTCTCGTTGTAGAACTCGGTGGCGATTGTGCGTCGCAATCGGTGAGTATAGATCTCGTCGGGATCGATGCCGGCCTCCGCGGCGACTTGCTTGACGTATCGCTGAATCTTCAGCCGAGCTGCTCGGGGAGGATTCTTCGCCCTGGGCGACATTAGGGTCCAGACGTGGTCCCAGTTCTTGAGTCTTTTTCCTGCATCGAGGAAAGATTCCAGACACCACTGGAACGAGTCGGTCAGGCAATCCTGCTGTCGGTCGCCCTTTCCGGTGTAGAGGAGTACCCCCGTCTCAACTCCGCGGCGAACTTGACTCTGTTCCAGGCGAAGAACGTCCGACACACGGAACCCTCGCTCGCAAATCATCGTGAGCACAGCGCGAGAAACCTCGTCGAGCTTTGCTGACTCGATGGCGTCAGACATCGCCGCCCAGTCCTTATTCGTAAGTGGCTCCTTCACCGTCACCCGTTCAGGAGGAGGGAGGCGAAGGTCTTCGAGTAGCAAGAGGAGATCTGCATCACTCGTGAACTTCGCCCAGGCGCGCAGGGCGGCCTTGTTGATGCGCTTAGTCTTCGGGGCCAACTTGCGACCCACAAGTCGACCTAGCGGGCCGTCACTGTGCTCCAGGCACTTGCGGACGCACCAGAAATATTGCTCGGCGGTTCCCTCGGAACGCCCGCGGCCGATCATCCATAGGCGGAACTCGTCGAGCTCGTCGGCCATCTAATCCCTAGGCCAGTGATTGAGAAAGTTAAAAACTGTCCAGACTGTGAACAGAAC
>JBDGYW010001523.1:0-2309 GCA_039588935.1 Gemmatimonadota bacterium
TCGCTACAAACAGAAACTCCGCGAACTATTGCGCGAGACGTTCGCGAAGACCGGCGAGGGCGAGCCGCCCGACTTCGATGCGCTGATCTGCGGTCACCATCACGACCTGGCATGGTTCGGCGGGGTCTTTATGAACGGGACGTGGGTGGGCGGGTCCGAATACTCGCTCAAGGATCTTCAAGTCGGCGGCCCGCCGTATCAATTGATGCTCGGCGTTCACGATGCGATCGGCGTTTCGTGGTCGCGGAAACTGGTACTCGCTGATCCGAAGAATAAGCCGGTTGTGCCGGTGTACTCGTGAGAGGCATGAGAAGCTAAAAATGATAGTCAGAAACATAATCGCAAGACTCGCATACATGGCGCTCGGGGCGGGGTTAGCGGTAATGTTTCTGATGTACATCGAGTCCCGCAAAGAAGCACTCCCGCCAGAGACGTGGCAGGAGATTGAGGAGACCAACCACTTCTTTCTAACACCGCCGGGCTACCTCTGGCGCTTTGAGGTTGAGGAACGCGACGGCAAGCTCCACTGGCGTCGAACCCTCATCCCCATTCCGAAAAAGTGGTACGAGTCCACCAAGACCCCAGAGACGATCATCGAGACTCCCCGGGGAAAGAAAAAAAAGAAAACAGAACTCGCAACCCGCTTTGACCTCATCGACGAGAATGGCGTGCTTCAGGATTCGAACCGAGACGGCATCGTGGAGTTCAGTACGGCGCTGTGGTTTGACCGACAAGAGAACGGGGCCGAGATCCTGTGGACTGGCTTCATTCATATCTGTTGTGAATGCTCGCTAACTCATCGCGTAAGCGTGAGGGTGTACCGTAGTTTCGGCGGCTTCCGCATCTCACAGCGATGGGACGTTGACGAAAAGGCCACGCACTGGAATCGCATACGCAAGTTCGGCCCTAACTACCAGAACCCACATCCATTCAATAACCCGTTTTACGACCCATTCCCGCCAGAGACGCCATACGACTAGATGAAAAAACTGACAGTTATATATATAGCCGCTCTCGTGGCGGTCGTTGGAGCTGCGTCTACGTTCGCACAACAGGCGCCGCGTCGGGGCGAGTGTGACTATTGGTGTCAGCTTCTCGGCGGCGAGGTCGGACCCGTTGAGCGCCGCAGTCTATGGCCGCGCCCGTCCGACTACGCCATGCCTCGCTCCGTCGGCGCGTGGTCACAAGTCAATGATATGACACAGGGACCGGAGCCGTGGTGGTCGCTGACCGCGGGGCACGGTCTCACGGCAGCGGGGTTCGCGCTACGAGCGCACCCGTGGGATCACAGCCAGAATTGGGAGAACGTTCGCAAGGCGTTCAGGACCGAGGGCATCGACATCATCGTTTTGTGGTTGTCGCATTGGATTGCGACCGAGACGAGTTGTGATGGAAGTGCCTACGTCGCATGGCAAGAATATCCGTCCGACGTATTCGAGCAATTCTACAAGTATTACGGCCACCAGCACAAGACCGTCATTCTGATGACCTTCGAGTCTGATGTGAGATTGCACGGCAAGGGATGTCTCAACCGCGACGAGTGCTCGTGGAGTGGCCTCGACGCCTGTATCGAGCGGTGCGAAGACGGAACCATGTTCGTCAATGACTGGTATCCCGAGGGCTACGTACAACCCGACGACTGCCGACTGGTATCCCGAGGGCTACGTACAACCCGACGACTGCCGCCCAATTTGCTGCGACCAGGCCAAACTCGACCGGCGACATCGGATGCTCCGCGTATTCAACGAACGACAGAAGGCGCTTGCCGCTGCGCGATGGAAGTACCGGCACGCAAACCTCCGGGTGTTTCTAGGAATCGAGATCGACCGATACGGGCGTGACAACGAGTGGCTCCTTGTGGGGCGTGACGTGATCCCGCTCATGGACTCTCTCGAAGGCGTCATGGTTGGTCTCTCGTGCTGGCCCGCGAAATGTGGCGAAACATCTGATGAAGTAATTGAATCATTCCAGCGGGTTCAAACGTGGATTGATCTACCAGCGTATCGATTCTTCATCGCTGAGGTGGGGGCGCGAGAGGTTGAGCCCGGTGCCCAATATGCACGTATTTGTGAAGTAGTACGGGCACTTTTGGACAGGGGCGTAGCGTTCGCCCTCGTGTGGTCGCCCTCGTGTGGAGTCTCGAACAATCGAGTGAGAAACAAATGACGTTACACGCACTCATTGATCCCGAGACCGGCGAGTACCGCTCGGGGATGGATGCGATTCGAGAATTGAATGCGGCGTACCGCTGATGGCTGGAGCTGACCCCACAACTCACCCGGCACCGCTGCCGTTATCGACGATCCGGC
>JBDGYW010001524.1:0-2163 GCA_039588935.1 Gemmatimonadota bacterium
GACCGGCGGGCCATGAGTGGAACTGGAACCGGCACCCCCGAGCAGCAGATGATGATCGGAGTGGGGAAGTACCTGTGGGAAGATCTGTATCTTTCGTATCGACAAGGCATCACCTTCACGGCCGACCAGGTCGTAGAAGCGGAGTACCGGCTCCGGGATATGATATACATCCGTTCGGGCATTATCCGGTACTCCAACCCCCGTTATGTTGGCAGCATCCTGCGCAACACCGACGAGTACAACCTCGACGTCAAATTCCGTTGGGAGTACTGAGACAGTCGGGCCGGACCGCGATATCGTCTCCACCGAAGGTAATCTAAAGAAATAACTTGCAATTAGCGGAAAGAGGGGATCATTTTATACTTGTGAGGGCGCGGCACCGATAGTTATAATTACTAATGACTTAAGTAACCTTGAGCGTTTGCCCCCTGCCGGACCAACCCAATCGGAGTTCACGGAATGCGGTATTCAACACTCCGGATCGTCGCGGTTCTGGCCGTTCTGACCGTTTGCTTCTCGGCCACGGGAGCCAATTCCCAACGTTTTGGCCGCAACAAGATACAATACAAGAACCACAAGTGGAAGGTGCTGAGCACCCCACACTTCGACATCCATTTCTACGACGGTGCCGAGTCATTCGCCGTGAGGGCCGGTTTAGTACTGGAGGACGGCTATGACATGCTGTCCTACAAGCTCAAGGAAGTACTTCCGTGGCGCGTGCCCATCATCCTCTACTCGTCCCATAACGACTTTTTGCAGACAAACGTGACGACATCGCTGCTGCCCGAGGGGGTGCAGGCATTCGCCGAGCCGTCGAGGCGTCGAATCGTGCTGCCGTTCACAAGCTCCTTCAAAGAATTTGCGCACACGGCGATTCACGAGCTCGCCCACGTTTTCACGTTTTATATCGTTTATAACCGGATGCTGGACAACGTGTTCACACGGGGTTACGTCTTTCCCATGCAGTTGTGGGTGGCCGAAGGCATTGCCGAGTATCTGTCGGTCAAATGGGACACCGACGCCGACATGTTCCGAGGAGACGTACGGCCGCGACAAGGTAGTCGAGGTTCTTCATGCGCTCGCCAACACGCGAAACGCTGACATCGCCCTTGAGCGCACGGTGGGGCTGTCGACCGGAGAACTCCAGGCGCAGTGGGCAAAATACCTGCGCAAGCACTACTGGCCGCTCTATCCCGACAAGGTCGAGGTTGAGGACTACGGCCGGCGACTGACCGACCACATCAAGGATCACGGCTATTACAATACGAAGCCGGTGTTATCACCCGACGGCGAAAAAATCGCGTTCTTCTCCGATCGCGACGGGCTCATCGATATCTACCTGATGTCGGCCCTCGACGGGAAGATCATCCGCAGGCTGGTGAGTGGGCATCGCTCCAACCGTTACGAATCCCTTCATTTCATGAACAGCAACGTCACGTTCAGTCCTGACGGCAAGTACATCGCATTCATCGCCAAGTCGAAGGGCCACGATACCGTTTTCATCAACGACACGGAATCCGGCCGCGTGGAGAAAAAAATCCGCATTTTCGAGGCGGGCGGATTGGCCGCGCCCGACTGGTCGCCGACCAGGGACGAGATCATCGTCTCCGCGACCTTCGATGGGCAGACCGACCTTATGCTGGTCGATCTCGAGAACGAAACCTATCGCCGACTCACCGACGATGCCGCTGACCAGCTCACGCCGCGGTTCTTCCCCGACGGAAAACGCGTGGTCTTCAGCTATTATCCAGAGATTACACCAGAGGTCCCCAATTCTCTTACCGGGGACGGTCTGAACGTCCTCAGCGAGATGGATTTTCTCAGCGGCAAAAATATCTCACATGGATACTCCTACGATATCTGGGAATACAACATTGAAACGGGTTGGGCCCGGCCGTTGGTTCAGTCCTCGGGCGATGACACTAGTCCGCTCGTCATGTCCGACGGTAATACGTTGATATATACGTCGGACGAATCGGGGATTAACAATGTCCACGCCGGCAATATCAACACTCGAGAATTTCACCGCGTGACAGATGTTCTGGGCGGCATTTTCGCTCCTGATATTAACGAAATCACAGGACGGATAACTTTTTCCGGGTTCCGCCAGGCGGGGTACGACATTTATATCTCCGACGATCTGACCGGCATGCTCGGACGGCA
>JBDGYW010001525.1:0-2021 GCA_039588935.1 Gemmatimonadota bacterium
AGGCCCAGAATCGTTGCCAACTCGGAAACCTTGAGGAACAACGAGTCTTGCGGTTTTTGTGCGATGTTTGCATGATTCATGTAAGACACCTCTGTTTTGCAGAAATCGCCTCTGTGTGACAATTTACAGCACCACCGTGCGGGACGCAATAGGCCTATTGGGCTAGGAAGAAAGGGATGCCGCCAAGAAAGCTACCGAGCAAGAGACTGGCTCAAATGAAGCGCCGATTCCGGGAGATCGTGGACGAGGCGTTTGACGGCAATTTCTCGATGGCTTCACGCGAACTCGAAATGCCGTTGAGTACGGTTCATCAGTACTACCAGAAGGGGCCACGGAGGATTGACGCTAGGGTTGCAGCGAGGATTGAAGCACTACTCAAGGTGTCAACTGCTTGGCTGCTCGGTGAGGAGGGGAGCGACGAAGACCATCCACAATCTCAATACACGACCTATGAATCAGCCGACAGCGGGCGGCAGTACAGCTACCCGCCGCTGGTTGATTGGCGAGTAAAACGAGTCAAGCAGGAACTTACCAAGAGGTTGCAAGATAGACGCGAGGCGTTAGAAGTGCTGTTCGAACCGTTGGCGACTGCAGAGAAGGAACGGATCGTCACGGGCCTCGACATGACCACGGGTGCGTTGCCCACACCAGAGCAATATGACGAATGGGGCGATCGTATGTTCAGAACGAATCGGTTACGAGCGCACGTTGTCCATGCGTTGTGCAATTATTGGGAAGACTTACTGAAGAACTGTGAGGGTGCTGATTCACAATAAGGTGAAGGGTTTGCTCTGACCCATCATCTCAGTTGTCACTTATCCAGGCCCGCCCATAGAAAGACGCATTCATTACCGCTATCGCGACCACGACGCGGGCTACTCTCGCGCCTTGCCGCTTCCCTCTTACCACACCCCGATTCTGGCCGAACGGTTGCCCCGATCCGAGATACCCACCCCGGTACCCAGCCGGGGGTGGGTAGTCCCCCTAGTCCCGTCGTGCTGCTGTAGGGCGCGATTCGCAGGCAACAACTCCGTCCGCTGATGCTACCCTACCCAACACCCTCTTTAGGGTGAGATCGTGGTTCCTGGGTCAGAAGAATGGCACTTAACGGCGTGTTTTCGACGCTGGATTGAGGTTTGACAATGCGAGCACGACGACGGTGAGCGGTGAATTGATTCCCGCTAGGCCGGAATTGATTGACAGTTGATCGCTCACGGATACGTTTGCCACGATCCTGGATCCCTCTCAAGGAGTGCGCCATGAGTTATCTCGGATGCGTGATCACCTTTATGCCGATCTTCACTCTTATGGCGATTCCATCCACGGCCCTGTCACAGGAACGTTCCCCAGAACACGAACGTCTCAACTACATGTTGGGAGAATGGACCTATGCGGATTCCTATGAGATTGGCACGATGACGTGTGAGTGGTTGGGGAACACGTTCGTTGTATGCGATCAGGTCTTCACGGAACCCTCTGGAAAGGTCGTTCCCGTTCTCCAGGTATTCGGGTACGATGCCGGTGAGGAGGCGTACACGATGGACACCTTCTGGAGCCACAACGGTTCCTCGGCGTCAGCAGTTGGCTGGGTGGAGGAGAGCACTTGGACGTATGTCTGGACCCACAATCCAGCGAGTGTGGCTCGGGTGAGTTGGGTTGTTGAGGATGCTTCATCTTCCATGTCAATCAAGTGGGAGTACTCCCGCAAGGGTGGTCCGTGGCAACACGCAAGCGAGGCAACCATGACCAGGGTCAGGTAGCTGGGCCGCGAGACTACACCGCCCTCGACGCCCGGTCTCGCGCCCGGCACGGTGGCAACCCAAGTATGGAGGTTCAGATGCGCCGTTTCGTTCTTGCAGCATTCGCGTTGACCGTGCTGGCCGCGTGTCAGCCAGCTACAACCGAACTCACCGAAGAACAGAGGGCTGAAATCGAAGCTGAGATCAGACAGGTGATGGCGGACGTTATTGACGCGATGACGGAGCGCGATGTTGAGCGGTCGATCTCGTACTATGCCGATG
>JBDGYW010001526.1:0-870 GCA_039588935.1 Gemmatimonadota bacterium
GGCCCGGGGACCTGGAAGTCCCCGAACCGCGTACCTAGCGAGAGGTTAGCGATATTGGCAGGATTCCACCCAGCCTGCCTGCTTCCCCTCTGTTTGCCTGGACGGGACCATTTAGGATCCTGTGGGGAAACCCGTGAGGGTTCGAATCCCTCCGGTCGCATCTCGAAAGGAATCAACGACTTACAGAAAGGGTTCATACTACGCGGTCCTGATTAATTCTTCTGATTGTGCCCAATCTGTGCCCAATTTGTCGGACTGCGCGGCGGGTTGGGCATCTTCGTTCCCGCCGTGGAAGGTCGCGAGCTTCCCAGCCGCATCAACAAGGTCAGCGTTAGACACGATGTCGTATCGGTTGAACACTTCCCGCGTCTTGTGTCCAGTCAGCCTCATAGCGGTGTTCTCCGGTACACCGGCACGGACCAAATTCCGAATTGCCGCACGCCGAAAGTCGTGCGGCACTTTGGCCCTGCCATCGACTCCAAACACACCGGCTCGCTGACACGCCATCTGCCAAGCGTGACGGAAGTCTTTGATCGGTTTGCCATGCCGGTGGAAGACAAACGGTATTGTCGTGTCTTTCTGTCTTTCCCACTCGTCTGTGTAAGCACGTTGTTTTTCGAGCAGGCTATGCAGTTGTGGTAACGCAGCAAATGGAAACGTGCGCGGTTCATTGTTCTTTGTCGTGCGGATACGCAGCTTTACGGTGCATGCGTCGAAGTCAACTTGATCCCATTTGAGGACTCGCACCTCGGACATGACACGCCAACCAGTGAGGTAGGCGAACTCGAACATGCCTCTCAGGTGCTCAGGTAGCTCGACCATCAGCGCGGTGAAATCCGACTCCTCGATGAACTCCTGTCGTGCGTTGTC
>JBDGYW010001526.1:918-2134 GCA_039588935.1 Gemmatimonadota bacterium
ATTTCTCTTTGGCTATTGTGGAAGGCGCGGCGCCGTCGGCGAACCGTTTGTCGACGTAGTTGTGGACCCTGTCACTGGTGATGTATACAGCACGATCATCACCGAACGTGTCACGTAGATGCGAGACAGCACCTAATGCGGTGTCGAGCGACTTTCTGCCATTCAGTTTGTAGTCCTGCTCCAGCAGGGCAACCAGATCATCGAAGGTCACGCGCTCGGCATTGTTGGCGACGAACTTGCCCGAGGACATCTCTTCGAGACGTTTGCGGAGTAGCTTCACCGCGTCGGTTTTTCGGTGTGATCCGCTCGTCTCCCGTACCCTCTTCCCGTGGTGGTGGTATTGGACCCACCACGTCTTGCCACGCTTGTACACGCGGCCTAGACCATATTGGCCCCTCTCGTCCGGCATCACTTACCTCCTGTCTTGCGGGTTGTGCGACGGAGGTGACGGGCAGCCTCGGTACACGACTTCGTCCGTGCGCGGTACTCAGCGGTCCATGCGTCAAGCGCCTCTGCCAGCTTGCCTGCCACCGCTGGCGTCAGCCTGCGTGTGCCATTCTTGATCCGTGACAGCAGAGCCACGTCTACGCCTGCGGTATCCGCAAGTTCGTTCAGGCTCATCGGCGGATCGTTGAGGAACTCCCTAATCATTCCGTCACTCCTTGTACTAGCCGTGTCAATAAGATATTGACTTTTGCCAGTACCCGCAAGGTCAACGTTTCGTTGACAGATACTTGTCGAGACCCATCTGCGAGAACCGCAACACGCCGCGCTTGATGCGTCGTGTGAACGGTAGCTTTTCGGCGTTGTCGTACACCCAACGAGGTGACATCCCGAGGACATCGGCAACCTGCGCGACCGTCAGCAGGCGATCACCACTCGGTGACGGCTGGGGTTCCGGCGCAGTTGGCTCAGGGCCGATCAGCGCATCGATGAGCGCGTCACGGGACAGCGTGACGCTCGTGTCCTCCGGCAGAAGCTCGACCGCTCGCAAGAGCCGCTCACGCGCCGCCAGCTTGTCCGCGCGGGCGACCGGATGAGCGGGCTGCGAACCCTCAAGCCGTGGGCTGCTCACCGGGCATCCCCTCGGCTCAGTTCCGCGCCGACAGCCTGTCGCGCCCGAGGTTCAGCAATCGTCATGGCCGCATCACCGTCCCCGTTGCTGCCTTGCGACAGGCATCACCATCACGACCATTTCGCAGGTCTTCACGGCTCC
>JBDGYW010001527.1:0-2319 GCA_039588935.1 Gemmatimonadota bacterium
CAGGTATGGCAATCGTCGGTCAGAATGGACATACAATCGGCAGCGCAACCTAGTGTGCCGTCCGCGTGTCCCACCATGTTCAGACAGGTGCGGTCCTGAACGTTGGTACCGTCGCAACTTTCCGGGGGATCCACCGTCTCGTTCCCGCAGGTGTAGCAGCCCGAGGTGTCCAACAGACAAAACCCGGTGCACTGGACCAGCCCTTGCTCCAGCCCCACCGCGGACAAACAGTTCTCACCGCCCAGGTCCGGTCCGTCACATTCTTCCCGGCCTTCCTTGATGTCGTTGCCGCACTCGTTGGAAACGCAGACCCCCAGGTGGCAGACCCCCTCGGTGCCCGCGTAGCTGCAGCCCGCGCCCGCGTCTTTGCCGTCACAGTCCTTGATCTGTTCCGGGTAGACGCATTTTTCATGGGCACTGTCGCACACCATGTTCCCGGGACAGACCAGTCCCCATGCACACCGATGGGTATCGGTCCCCAGACATCCGCCGACTCCAATCGCAACGGCTGTCACAAAGATCAGAAGAACAAGCGAATTTGCCCGGACCCTGCTCACGGCGTCACGTCGAGCTGAATGACGTTGGACACATGTTGATAACAGGCTGCGTGAAGGTACCAGGTGTACTGGACGGCGGTGGCAAGGTTCAGCAGCTTGCGGGGGTTGCAGCGGAAGGTGACCACGTAATCCCGACCTACGGGCTTCACCGTATCCACTTGAATCTGTGCGGCCCCGGGGAACACCGTCATCGGCTTCATCTGGGGGTAGACAGAGATGATGGTCAGGGCCAGGCCGCGAGCGAAATTCTGCTTTCTTCCCCTGAACTGTCGCCTGTTGACCCTGCAGGCACCCCTGAGGATCAAAGGCTTACCGGCCTTGTACGAAAACGAGGTTTTGTTCATCTGAATCCAAAACCCCGGTGCCGCAAGCCTTTTGTTTGCAGAATAGGAATCCTTGTAGGCATAGACCCGCTTTGTCCGGCTGCTGTAGCCCACCACGTTGGAGACGTAGTTCTCCAGGATGACGTAAGCGTAGACACCACTGGGCCCGGTTCTCGTCAGGGATCTCCACAGGTTTGTTTTCGGCCTTGTGTGAAGCTTGAAGCCTCCGTTGATGTAGCCGCCGCGTCGGCTGTTCAACATCTGCCGGGTGGGTCGTGCCCGCGGCGCCAGAGGACGGGTCCGAAGGGAGAAGCCCTTGTGGCGGATTACGTCATGCACCACAAGGACAAACGAGTCGTTGGTGTCGCTGTATCGGGCGGCGACCGTTGATGGAAACATCCAGGTGACGTGGAAACCGGCAGAAATGCGTTTGGGTTGACGCGTTGACGAGACGGTACCGGCCATCCGGATGAACTCACCGCGACGGAGTTTGGGCGAGTTTTTGACGGTGACATAGTTGAAGATGGCCCTTTGTCTGTGCAAAGGGCCCGGCGTCGCCGAAGCCTCCGGGGCCGGCAGAAGCAGCATGAAAACCAGTACCCATCGTTCCATTCTCGCCAAGTATGACGGGTGGTGAACCTGGTTGTCAACGGGCAGGGTAAGGATGTCGGACGATTGCGGGTGACGTTTTTGGAAGGTACAACACGCCCGCCGCCTTGACACGATCCCTCGAACTCTGTAGTCTGTTTGACGATGTTTCAGACATGCCCGCGGTCTGTCGTCGCGGGCGAACAACACAAACCAGAAGGGGTGGAAATGAAACACATTAGAAAACCAGGTCTGATTGCAGTAATCTTACTGGCGCTTCTGCTGCCGATTAACCGCGCGCGGGCGGGATACATTGTCGCCACCTGGAGCGACACGTCTGTTCATTTTCTGTATGACAATTTCACGGACGTCGGCAGTTTCTCGGCGGGTGCGTCGGAACCGAACGGAATTACCACTGACGGCACGCTCATCTACACCGGACATTTCTCGTCCCAGGAGGTGGTCGCCTATGACTTCTCCGGAACAGAACAGTTCCGATGGAGTGCAACACTCGACGGCCTGCAGGGAATGGAACTGGTGAACGGCGAGCTCGCGGTGTACAGAGGCAGCATCGATTTCTTCAATCCTTCCACCGGTGCGTTTATTCGCACTATCAGCGGTGTAAGCTCGACCGAAGGACTTGCATTTGACGGGACACTTCTTTGGTGTCTTGGCAATGACCTGGTCGGAATCAACCCGGCCAACGGTAACGTCGTTTCGACCATCACCAACGCGGCTTCCGGTTGTCAGTACGGCGGCACCGGGATCACCTCAAACGCGCCCGGCGAGTTGATCCTCGCCTGCGAAAACGGGGACTGGTTCCGTGTCTCCTCTTCCGACGGAAGCGTGTT
>JBDGYW010001528.1:0-760 GCA_039588935.1 Gemmatimonadota bacterium
AGACCACGCCCCTCGAAATTGGCATCTCCAAATTAGTACAGTCCCTTTCCTAACGCGTTAGAAAACCCAGCTAAGAAAGCACGCAGCGCGCGTGATTATATCTTGCGTGCATATGTCCTATTGGTAGGCCAAGGGGCCAAAACGAAAGGAGGAGTATGTTGAGATGGAAATGAGCACAACACGGCGAGACCAGTTACGCCGTGATTGGCTTGCACAGTGGGGGATCACCCCCCGCCGTAATGTCCGTCCGCCTCGAAATGTGCGGTATTCCCGTTCATTTCGACGGGCAGGGCTGACGCCGTATTTGCGCGGCACGGCGACGATGCTGATCGGCGAGGATGAGCGACATGTCGTTGGTCTGCTCGACACGACTGGCAGCGATATGCTGGGGCTCGTCGTCTATGACGGGCATCACAACGAGTATGGGTGGGTCTGGATTCGATGCGCATCGGATATGACCCTTGATCCAGTGCTGGTGCATCCAAGCAGGTTGCAACCACTACTGCCCGATTCTAGGAATTGGACATGGCAGTTCTTCCAACTACCGGGAAGGTAGTCTCACTGGGAGAAGCAGTCAGCTTTCGTAATAGTCTCAGATGGCCGGTGGGACTGGTCGTTACGAATGGTTGCTGCGATCTGCTTCATCTGGGGCATGTTCATGCTCTGGAGTGGGCACGCCGTCAAGGCGACGCCCTGATCGTACTCGTCAACTCTGATGAGAAGGTGCGCGAGCTGAAAGGCCCGAAGCGCCCAATCATTC
>JBDGYW010001528.1:781-2399 GCA_039588935.1 Gemmatimonadota bacterium
TTCGACTCGCACGAACCCGTTGCGATGTTGAAGGAGCTGCGGCCTGACATCTACGTCAAAGGCGATGAGTGGGAGGGGAAGATCCCTCCGGCTGTCACAGCTGCGGTGGGCGAGGGGGACATCCGTTTCGCTCCGCGCATGCAAGGTGTCTCGACGTCTGAAATCATTCAGCAGGTTTTAGATAACCATGCCACTGAATGAGATGAGATCGATTTTATTCACTCAACAACTACACAGGAGAAGTTGCGAATGCGCGACATGACGCACACGAGCAGCGGGAAGCGCAGCTGACAATGCGAGTCTCATTGCAAATCGACGGGGGCGCGCAGAGTGCTTATGCGCCGTCTCCCGATACGCCGTTGCTGGATTTCTTGGACCCTCATGTGACCTTTGAGGAGTACCAGCGCGCGTACATTTTCAGCGACGGTGCTTCGCAGCACCGCGAGGAATATATGATGCCGAATCACCACATCGGCGACAGCCCTATCCTGCGGGAAGGTGACCGCATCGTGCTTGAAACGCAGGGCCGTCAGCGGCTGTTTGAGCCGGTGATTCAGTCAGAGCTTAGTGTTCGCTGCGAGGGAGGCCGAGGTGGGCCGACCTATCACGTGGCTCCCGACACGATGCTGCTGAACTATCTCGATCCGTTGATTTCGTTCTCGAACTATCAGCGGGCATACATCTTCAATGACGATGTCGCCATGGGTCGGCAGCGTGCCACGTTCGTGATGCCGGATTCGTATGACCGCAGTACGACGGTCAGTCCGGTCCTGATGAACGGCGACAACATCGCGCTGGAACCGACGGGAGCGGGGCAGATGTACCCGGATCTCCCGGACATTGGTGACCCGGAAGATCGGCCTGCGCCCACGATCACGGTTGATCTGAGTGCGGCTACTTATCTCAACAGTCACGGCGGCGGGCAGGAACAGATTTCACCGGGGACGACCCTGATGGAGTTTCTGCAGTCGCGCGTGCCGTATCGCCGCTACCAGCGTGCGTATATTCTCAATGTGGCGGTGGGCGAAGGCCCGCGCGCAATGGCTCCGATACCTCCGCATGCGGATACCGGCGGCGAAACGCTGCTGCTGGATGGCGATCGTATTGAGATGGAAGCAAGCGGGACGGAGGAGCCGCTCTATGAGTTCCGCGATCCCGGCCAAGGCGGGCTGGCGCGTGGGCGCGGGCCGCATTCGACACGTGCAGGCACGAGTGTCGTTGGCTTCATGTCAGCCCATGTCAATTTCACCCCTGTCAGATGGGTGTATGTATTCAACGAGGCCGATGCTGTGCGTCCGCGCACTATCGTCGAGATCGATCAATTTGATCACAACCGCCACAGTGACATACAGTTTCAACGTGGCGATGTGCGTATTGAAACGGGACTTCGTAGTGAAGAAAGGAGATACGACGTCATGGATGAGACGGATGCTCCGGTGGAGGAGGCAACCGAAGAAGTAACAGAAGAGGCGGCTGCGGCAGCAGCGCCCACGGAAGAGGCTGCGGAAGTAGCGCCTACGGAGGCAGCAGACGGCGGGACGGAGGAAGCACCCGCTACACCGCCCACCGCAGCGCCACCTTCGATGGCGGAGCTTCGTCAGCGCAGTCAGGAGGCACA
>JBDGYW010001529.1:0-2088 GCA_039588935.1 Gemmatimonadota bacterium
TATGGGCATCCAAGCGAGATGAAACAGGTCGCAAACGAGATGCTCTACGGGTATGTCACGCACTATACCATCGGCGTGAGCCTCGCGCTCCCGTATGTGCTCGGTTGGGATCTCCTTGTCGGAGGGCCTGCATCACCGATATGGGCGATTGCCTATGGTGTCGCGACGACTGTAGCCTCCTACTTCTTCGTTTTGCCTTCCATGGGGTTGGGAGTGTTTGGCAGGCTGTCTCCCGAAGGCATTAGGCTTCCTCTTTCCAGCCTTGCCAACCACCTATTCTATGGAGTGGGTATTGCGGTCGGGATCGTACTGGTATGAGTACTGGTGAAATTGAAATGCGTAGGGCGGATTATGCGTTGCCTAACAAGCGCATGAAG
Organism: Gemmatimonadota bacterium; assembly: GCA_039588935.1. Lineage (GTDB taxonomy): Bacteria > Gemmatimonadota > Gemmatimonadetes > Gemmatimonadales > GWC2-71-9 > JBDGYW01. Next base: position 378 of record JBDGYW010001529.1, read on the forward strand.
CTGTCGAACGTCGTAGGAGCATTTGATTTGTGCGCAAGGTGAAATCGCTGAATTCCGAAGTGTTCATGCAGCTCGTGAACGGGGGTTCACAGCCTATGCGCAGAGTCGTTAGGCTGCGGTGCGCTATGGGCGCTCTGGCGATTACGATCGGCGCATGCGGCAGATCTCCCAATGCAGCCGATCTCGTGGAAATACCGAGCGTGACTCCTCTTTCTCTGGATCAGCTGGGATCGAACGGTCCTGAGCTCAAGCGAAGTGCGTTCGCAGTATCGCCGTATGGCCATGTGGCGTTTACGACCGGCTTCACGGAAGGTGACGAGCTAATCACCATAGTGGATTCAGCTGGACAAGTGGTAAGTCGTGTTGGACGACAAGGGTCCGGACCAGGCGAGATTCGAGATGCCTTCGTGTTGTTCTTTCAGGACTCGGTGTTATTTGCCGCTGACGTCTTCCAAGGGCGGCTTCACCAGTACACGATACAGGGTGAGTACCGGGAATACATTCAATTTCCAGGATCATACATTCCAGTCGGACATGTGCGCGATTCGGTCGACCTGAACGACCATTCCGGCATCACGGGCTCTCGCGTCATCCGTTGGGCATTGAATGCTGACACCGGTTACCGGACTCTTGTACCGCAGAATACGGGCACCGTACTCGGCGACGGGACTACGTATCAACTGTTCGATTACGGCCCGACGGGTATAGTTGAGTTTGGACGGAACCAGTCGCCAGAGGTTCGTGGGGTGGACCCCGCCGAGGACACGGTTGCGTCATTCGGTTGGTACAGCTTTGGCTTCGACGGAGCGGGAAGGTTTTGGGTCGCCGGGAAGCATCGTGCTGGTGGATTCCTCGACATCTACCAAGGCCACGAGTTGCTCCGGCGGCTAGAGACTGATTGCCGTGTGAACGACTGGCATGGATTGTCCATAAGTGGCGATTGGCTGGCGCTGCTTTGCGACGCTGCTGAGGCAGCGGAGACTGAGGTTTATCTGCAACTATATCGAATCGACGGGTGACCGCGGTCTAACAAGCGCATGTAAGACGCCCTTGGAAGAATCCGATGACGCTCACTAGCCAGACGCTACTGGCGGTCGCGGTTCTCTTTGCGACCGTTGCGCCCTGAGTACGGTCCTTCCCTGCCTGAACGAGACGTCCAAACAGCCAAGACTCAGCGTAAGTTGACAGTACCATTCGCGCGTTACGTGCAGGGTTGCTCCGCAACGGCTTCATCGCGTCATTGTCTCGGGACAAAGGAGATATCGTGCTTAATCGTTCCAACGCTTGGGTTGCGCTGGCTGCGGCGGCCCTACTCACCTTCCCCGTGGCCGGATGCACTCGGGTGGATGCCGATCTGTCAATCCAGGCCGTGGCCGATCGCGTTTCGCAGACGCACTACCAGACCTATCACTTGGACGTGGAGAACATGGGACTCGGGCTCTACGGCGGGGCCGGCTACGACATGGGTTATCGAAACCGCGACGCCTATGAGGGGCCCGGCTCACCCGGCAATCAGGAAGCCCGTCTATACCTCCAGGACCAGTTCGCGGCCATGGGACTGAACGTCTCCGTGCAAGGAAGCTACCTGAACGTGGTAGGCGAACTCACCGGTACGACGACCCCTGAGAACATCTACATCATCGGCGGGCACTACGACCACCTCGAGGACGACCGGCCCGGCGGGGATGACAACGCCTCGGGCACGGCCGGC
>JBDGYW010001530.1:0-2556 GCA_039588935.1 Gemmatimonadota bacterium
ATCGAGACGAACGGGACGGGGACCACCGATCTCTACATCACGAAGGAAGGAGATCCGGCCCAGATTACGGCGGATGTGGCGATTACCAGCTCGACGCACATCGCAGTAGCTCGTGCTGTATTCGGTACGCAGGACACGCTTGCTACGACAACGGGAACCATCCTTCTCGACAACTTCATTCAAGACAATGCACGAGTTTACCCCATCATCAATCGCTGGGGGCGCAACCGGCTCATAGAGAAGTCGAGCCACGTTCTCGTGGGTAATGGGCTACTGGAGACGGTAACGTTGTTGGCGGGCGGTGCTGCCGACAACATATTGCGGGTCTTCGATACCGATGAGGCCAACACGAACGACGTCAATAGCGTGGCCTGTGCGCTCAGGAACGGGGCGGCGGGGGAGACGGTTACTGCGGTCAATCAGGTGCAGGTAACACGCGGAGCCTATGTGCATTTGGCGGGCACGCAACCGCGGGCGCATGTGGTGATAAGATCCGGTGGGGCCTTTGGCAACGATGCGGTCATGCGAAGCTATGGCCGCAGGAGAACGAGAGGCGGGCGATGATGTGGCATAAGTCGCTGTGCGCAGCAGCTTTCGTGCTGCTATTGGCGACACCCGCTTGGGCACAGAGCTGGTCTACCGCTGAGGCGGGAACGGACGATTCCTGTATTGTTACGCCGCCGAACCCGGCCAATCAAAAGACCTGTTTCTATAACCTTGCACAGGCGGATACCACCAACTCGCCGGGCCTGAAGACCGAGGAGTGTCGCTTTCTTACGCTGCACGTCGATACCAACATGAGCGCCACCACCTCGGGCGGAGAGGTGACTTTGTACGGTTGTGTCTCATCCACCGTGAGCACGAACGTCTGCAACCCGATGTATACGGACGCTGGCGCGGTCACGCTCAATGGGGATGGGTCAGTAGGTCGAGCGGCAAGCTATGGGGGCTCGGCGCCGTGGGTATTTCTGGTGGTCTCGGCCAATGCGACGGGTGCGCTGAGGGCATCAATAACTTGCTACTGAGATGAGTGATGGGAGACACGACACAGGTAACCGACTTCTCCGATCTCTACACGGACCTCATGGAGCGGGTTCGAGAGGACACCTCTCTCACCGCCACCAAGAACCTCGCTAAGCGCTGGATCAACACCGCCTTCTCCGACCGCTTCCCGTGGGCGGAGCGACGCGCAGTGCTGGTGACGCAGCCGAAGTACACCACCGGGACGGTTGCCATCAGCAAGGGCGGTACGGCACTGGTAGGGACCGATACACTCTGGGCCACCGCCAATGACTTCAGCGTCAACAACATGCGGGTAGGCGGCACGGTCACGGACGACACCAACGCTGTGATCGGCAGTGCCTTCATCGACACCACGGTTACAGCGGCCTCCTACGTCTACTTCGAGGACGAGTATGCGCTGGCGAGTGATTTCGGGCGCCCGATCGACGCGCAAACATTCATAGATAATGACGAGGTGCGACTCATCGGGCGCACCGAATTCCGCCGCAACTACCCGCGCAACAAGACCACGAACCGCCCCCGGGTGGCGACCATCATCGACCTGCCCTCCAGCGCCAACACGACTCCTGTGCGCAAGGTGCGGCTGGCCCCGCCTCCGGATGAGGCCTACTCCTTCCCGTACAGCTACGTCACCACGAACCTCGTGGTGAGCTCGAGCGGGACGGCCAAGGCACAGTTCACGCTGGACGATGATGAGCCCATCGTCCCGCTGCGCTACCGCCACGCCATCGTCTTCCACGCCCTCTACTGCTGGTATCGCGACCAGAGGCCAAGGCCGAGTACACGGACATCATGCTGCGGGTGGCGGGTGACAGTGAGATCGGGGCCAGTCGGCCGCAGCTCCAGCCCCGCCGCGGCCCCTACGTGATCCGTGCCAGACGCCCCTGGAGTGGCAACAGCGGACGCTACGACATCAACAGCCGCTTCGATCAGCTACGGGACAAGTGGTAATGCCGACCCGGCCCAGAACGCTTCGCCATGTCTTCGAGGGCGGTTGGGGTCCGGACTACGGCCCGACGGCCGAGGTGGGCCTGGGCCGCGATGGGCTCATCCACATCCCGTACTTGGTGGATGCTGAGAACTGCGAGTTCGAGCTCGACGGCGGCCCGCACAAGATCGGCGGCACCACCAAGCTCAGCGGAGTGGCGGTGGGTAGTGGCGAGCAGGTGCGGGGACTGTTCGACTACTGGCGCTATGCCGGTGCGGCCCCGGCCCAGAAGCGCATCATCCACGCTGGCACGGTGGTCTATAAGGAAGACGCTGACGGGACGTTCGACTCGCTCATCACGGGGCTGGTGGACGACTCCATCCCCAGCTACGCCACCTACGAAGACCTCTGCATCATCATGTCGAGCGTCCCAACTTCTCCTTCGGCGTCTCGCACAAGCTCCGGTTCTGGGCGGCGGGGGTCGCGGCACAGCCCTCTCGGCTCTACTACAGCCCCAGCATTGCCAACAGCGGAGCCGACGGTGATTGGGACGGTGACACCTCGGGCACCATTGACGTGGCTCCCAACGATGGCGACAAGATCAC
>JBDGYW010001531.1:0-2564 GCA_039588935.1 Gemmatimonadota bacterium
GGCGATCAGTCGCATGGATTCTTCTTCCGTTGGGGCTTAGGGGAAAATGCCAGCTCGAGGTAGTAGCCCCTTCCCTTCTCGAGCCGCTCGCGCCTCACGCGGATGCGCTTGATGAAGTAGTCTGCCGGGCAGTGCTCGGCCAGCTCCTCGAGCTTGTCGGCGATGGCTTCGGCGGCTGCCCCCGGCTCGTAGGGGTCGTCGCCGGTGGCGCGGGTCTTGCCACGCACCACCAGCACCGACTCGCCGTCATCCCAGTCGGCAAGGCGTCGAAGCTGCGGCGGGTCGTCGGGCATGGGGTTCCAGGGTAGCGAAGCCCCCCGCCAGCCGGAGCCAGCGGGGGGCGGTGGGTTCCAGGGTAGCGAAGCCCCCCGCCAGCCGGAGCCAGCGGGGGGCGGTGAGGGTTAGAAATCCTGCGGGAATCCGAGAGTAATCACCGGCTCTCCATCGTCTCCGGGGCCGCAGTTGCCACGGAGAATCACGTTGCGCTTTCGGGTGCCACGCTGGGGTAGAATCACCTTGAAGTAGATGTCGCTACCGCCTCGACGTGCCGCGAGGCTCGCCATCCACAGCACGTCATGGGCACGGCCGCGCACGTCGGCGATCCCCTCGAGGCTCGGCGGAATGGCTTCGATGGCAGCCCACAGCGCACGGGTCAGCGCTACCGGAATTGTGAAGCCACCCATGAAGCCCTTCTCCGCGCTGGCCCACTCCGTCACGTCTACCAGGTCGCCGTCTTCGATGGCTTGCGCGCGGGTGTAGCTGTAGATGAGATCCGCATCAGTCCAGATCGATTCGCTCACTTGTGTTACTCCTTCCGTCGGGGCCTCGCCCCGTTGCATCGGCGTGATTGCCGACTCCAATTCCCGCCGACGGCCGACGGGAATTAGGCTCGGCTAGTCGGCTACCGTGAATTGCAGTTCCGCGTTGGCAACAGAGCAAGTAACGGCGTAGACTTCGATCGGCCTTTCCATGTCCTCGCAGACGTTCAGCACATCACTAACGCTCGGGTAGGTGTCAAACACAATCTGATGCTGTTCTCCGTCTACTTCTGATTGCGCCACGTATACCGTGATAGGTGTCGAGTCATCGAAGCTCATGACCCCTCCCGCTTGGCGCGTGCGATGGCGGCGCGGAGTTTATCCCGCGCTTCTTGTGCCGAGTTCCACGGGAATCCCCGTTCTTCGTAGTTGGCTGATACAGCGCGCAACTCTTTTTCAGCTTGCTCCGCCGCCTCGAGCAGATCCGGCGCGGCTGCGATCAGAGCGGCGTTGATGTCGCGTTGTGCTTCGCCGTCGCCATTTTGCAGTGCAGCTGCGACGGGAACGTGGGTTGAGCCTGAGACGCTCGCGTCTTGGGCTATTATGGAGTGCAGCCGTCCGTCGTACTCGAATATCAAGCTTGTGGCTCGCCACGGCCCCGGCGTGTGCTTCGCTTCCTATTATGGAGTGCAGCCGTCCGTCGTACTCGAATATCAAGCTTGTGGCTCGCCACGGCCCCGGCGTGTGCTTCGCTTCGCTCATTCTCTCTCCTTCCGTTGGGTTTCTACCCTTTCAGTTCACTAGGCCGCGCCCCGTAGGACGCGGCCGGGTGAGCTGGAAGGCTACTTGTAATGCTCGTTTCCGTCGGCATCAACCCATAGCGGCGCGTTAGCGCGTACCCAGTTTCGGTATTGTGCAGCGATAGAGTATGATGCAATTCTTTCAGGCTCGCGGTAGAAGTTTCCTACCCAGTAACGCTCTACGATAACAGCCGAGGTTTCAATGTTACCACTCGCGTAGGAAGTAGCGAGGTAGCGGGCGTGGGCGCGGGCAGCTGCTTTCGCGTCAGATGCGAGGGTATAGCCAGCGCCGATGATGGGAGCACCGAACGGGTGTAGTTCACGGTATCGGTAGTGTGTGCTCACGACGCACCCCCGATCGGCTCGGTGGTCGCTTCGATGTACTCGGCCAGCGTGTGGGTCGATGCGAGGTAGTCGCTGTAGAACTCCCGCTTGATCGCTTCGGGTACGTCGTCGCTCCCATTCCAGTAGGCGCGATCGAAGCGAGCGCGGGCTACCTTGGCAGGGGTATCACTCGAGCAGGATGCGCAGAGCACCTGCCGCCGCCGCGGGCGGTGGATCGCTCCCTCTTCGTTGCCACAGATTCGACAGTACATGGCTTCCCTTTCGTTGGGGTGGATCCCCAGTCACCACCACGCCGAGCATGCGCCGTTACACCACTGAGCAAGCAGCTTTGCCCGTCGGGTGCAGCGTTTAAACAGAGGGCGGGGACACGTCTTCCCTACTCAAGCCGGCACCACTCACACTCTCGCGTATATGTCACCAGGTAGGATATGGTGCCGAGAGTGTCACCCATCCGACCGGATGGGGGGCATGTAGCCGCCCCTGGGGCAGCTACAGCTGCTGTTTCGCCGCTGCACAGCCACTCTCGAGCTCCCGAATTCCCACAAGGCCTCCCCACCCCCAAAAACGCGGCTTCGCTTTTATCATCATGTCCCCTCTCCCAGCGCAGAATTTCTTGAACACCGTTATGCAGCGCACTGCATCCCGCGGGGAGTGGGGTTGA
>JBDGYW010001532.1:0-2017 GCA_039588935.1 Gemmatimonadota bacterium
GCTGATATGGCTGGCCGCTGCCGGGATAGACGCGCGCGGTGGCGACGGCGATAGCCTCGAAGCCATCGGGCCGATTGCAGAAGCGGTCGATGGCGGCGGAGGCGCTATCAAGCAGGCTTTCAATGTTGGTCTGCTGAACTGCACCAGTGTCTACCAGGTTAATCGCGGCCTTGAACTCCGCATATGTTGCATACGTCGCCATCAGTCAGCCCCCTAGACCCTGATCCTGTTCACCAGCCAGCGAATGAAGATGAGCACACGCATCTGGATATAGAGCACCGTGCCGAAGTTAGTCAATAGCCATGCCTGCTTCTCGGCGGGCGCCAGGCCACCCCATCCTGACTGCGCGTTGTCCAGCCAGTTGATGCCGGTATCCAGATCGGCCTTGAACTCTGCGACCCTGGTATCCTCGGCGTCTGGTACTAGATTGCCGCCCTGTATCTCAGGCATCGATTACCTCCACGGAGGCTCCCTGGCCGCTGAATTGCGGAAGGTTCCAGCCTAGATCGAGCACAGTGCGATCAGGCTCTAGGCTATATTTGCCCCTCGGCACATTGGCGCCAACGCTCATAACGTGCGAGCCATTGACAACAAGCGAGCCGACGCGACTCCCATCAGAGTAGATCGCCACTGGAACGTCAGCGCTACCCTCGACCGTGATCGTCAAGTCATCGTCTGAGACTGCTGTCTTGTCCACGCTGATGGCGACTTCGGTGGGAATGTAGGCATCGAAGATTGCGACGATGCGCTGTGGGGCCGTGACGCGGCCCTTGTAGAGCAGCGTATCTTCGCGGTCGGCGGCGCGATAATGGCCCATGGTCTGCCAGAGCGGATCGTCTAGGAGGGTGACTTGCCCCTTGGCCGTATCGAGTGAGTAATGCACGCCCTCGGATAGCGGCGTCTGCCGCTCGACTTCCTGCCAGTTGCCGTTCTTGACCAGTTCGACATAGAAGAAGACGAGCGTAACATTAGCGACGTGCGCCCGGCTTAGCGAGCAGGCTTGTCCAATTCGGGGTTTGATTGTAGCTTCCATTTGTACTCCTAGTCCCACATCCAGTAGCCCCCAATCCACAACTGCGCACGCACATCACTATCCGCATCCTGTTCACTGACTTGATAGCGGATCACCTCATTGCATCCAATCCTGGCATTGCTAGACACGGCGAATATCCCCAGAACCGTCACAACCGCGGCCACTATGTCGTTTTCTGCACCGGCATACAGATCATCGCTATGTGCTATTTGGTGTGACGAGGCAACTGTCCCATCGGGTTCTGAAACATACATATAAATTTGGATCGCCGTTGCCAACGGGTCAGTATTGGCCGTGCAATCGGTATCACTCCAGGCCACGTCGCCCGTAGTGTTGAGATCATAGTGTGTAACCCGAGCGATGGGCACAAACTTTTCTTGTCTCGCCACCCACGCTATCGCCTTGCTGCCTACATTCAGCACCGGGTATGCGATGAATGCCGTGATCGTATCTCCGTAAAAGCGAACCTCGAACGTGGCATCGGCCCCGTTCAGCGTGATGTTCTCGACAGTCAGAAGCTCCCACGCACCAGCCCCGGCCTGTGCGCTCTCCTGTAGCCCCAGGTTCGCGCCATAGATAGCGATGCTTGCCTTGGCCCCGGTCGCACAGTAGACCCAGGCCGACAACGAGACGACCGTCACACCGGCATCTAGCCGCTCTTCATCGGCCAGTGTGAAGGTCTGGTATCCGTAGTGGTCATCAGCCACGGTGACGAGCTTATAGATGCGCTCGCTTATGTCTGGGATGCCTTCGCCAACAGCGTCCTCATCGGTGAATGTCGCACTGCCCGAACTATCCCACCATTGCGGCTCGGCACCATCGGTGACAATCTGCCCTGGCGAATTCTTGATTAGGTTGCCAGCAGCGCCGCCGCTGCCGAAGACATAGCGCCCTTCGACGCTGCGGCTTAGAGGAACGCCGCTCGGGTCTTTTGCGAGGTAGAACAGGTCCGTGCTCAGCGGTGCCGTTGTCGGTGTGAGTTCC
>JBDGYW010001533.1:0-2182 GCA_039588935.1 Gemmatimonadota bacterium
AGTGGCATTTCGAACCAGCCCATCTCCTTCACCCGAAGCCGATGGACGGTGGTGACGAAGTTCAGACCGGTCAGGATCGACGACCACCCCAGAATGAACGCGGCGGTCATCGGGAGCAGTACGTTCGGCTGCGTCTTGACGGAGTAGGGGACGTAGAACGTCCAGCCCGTGTCGGGTGGACCCACAGCGACCGAGATGAGCGCCAACACCGCGCCGATGACGTAGCAATACCACGAAGTCAAGTTGACCTTGGGAAAGGCGACGTCCGGGGCGCCGATCATGATCGGCAGGAAGAAATTCCCGAACACGGCCGGTATGCCCGGGATGACGAACAGGAAGATCATCACCACGCCATGTACGGTGAGCAGCCGGTTGTAGGTGTCATTCGTGATATACTGCTCGCCCGGTGCAAAGAGTTCCAGCCGGAACATCACTGCCAGCGAAGCCGCCACGAGGAAGAGCGGCATCATGCCGGCCATGTACAGGAGGCCGATGCGCTTGTGGTCCGTCGTCGTTAGCCACGACAGTACCCCCGCCTTGGCTTCGATGTAGTTGGGTAGCGTGATGGAGGCGGACGACCCCTGAGAACTCACTCTATATCCCCCCGTTCGGATTCGAGGGGTCACGGCGCCGGCTCTTCTTGAGACGCAGGAACCCGCCGAAGCCCATCACGAATATCACCGTAATGCCGAGTATGATCCGATTCAACTTCAAGACGTAACCCCGACTGGCGGGATCATACGTGTAGCAAAGGGCTTGCACCCTCCTCATAAACGAGCGTGCCCGGCCCTGAGTCGCATCAATCACGGCCATCTTCAGGTCTGCCGGGTTGAACTGGACGCCGTTCAAGTAACGGACGATCTTCCCTTCCGAGGACAGGAAGATGACCGTCGCGGCGTGCACGTAATCGACGTTGTTCTTGTCCTTGATGTAGTGAAATCCGACTTGCTCGGTAATTCGCTTGATGGTCTCTTCGTCACCCGTCAACCAGCGCCAGCCGTCGGGCGACATCTCCTTCTTGTCTAGCGTGGCCAGGAAGTTGGTCTTTTTCAGCTTGGCCAGGTCGGGTGTCTCCGTCATGCGGTAGTCCTTGCCCGGCGTCAGATCACAGTTGTTGACGTTCCTGGAGAGCTCCTGCAGTAGAGGCGTGCAAATGCTCGGGCAACGCAAATAGACGAGCGTCAGCACAACGGGGCGGTCGAACAAATCCTTCAGGACGATCGGATTCCCTTCCTCATCGGCAAACGTGAAAGTCTCCAGAGGCAGAACCTCGCCCAGACGTTCTTCGATGCCGACCTCGATGGGACCTTGTGCTACGGCGGTCGACGCGGCGAAGAACGTCACCGCACACGAGCGAAAAATGAGCTGTCTTTGCCTAGTCATGATCTGGTCATCCTAGATGTAGAACTGCATCGACTCCTTCAAGAGTGGATCGCCCACCGGAACGGGCCGATGCCGACTGAGAAATCGGGTGGCAAAGAGCGTCATGATGCCGAGCAGCAACAACGGTGGCCCCAGCTCTTGCCAGCCAAACAGCGGTCGTTGCGTGTGACTCTGTGGCATAATCAGCCAGTACAGGTCCAAGAGCTGCCCAAGGAGCAATAGGCCCGAAACCCAAAGCAGGCGGGTCGCGTTCATCTTGGCGCCTCGCGAGAGCAGGGCCAAGAAGGGGATGACGAACCGGATCACACCCAATGCCACACTAACCGCCAGCCAACCGCCCTCGAGTCTCCGCACCAGGTAGAACGTCTCCTCGGGAATGTTCCCGTACCAGATCAGCATGTACTGACTGAATGCGATATAGGCCCAAAAGCACACGAAAGCGAACAGCAGGGCACCCAAGTTATAGAGGTGCCCGTCGCCGACCACGCCGCGTCCCAGCCGGCCTGAGCGTTGCAGCCAGACGGTCGCGATCGTGATCACCGAAAGCGCGGTCACCACCATTCCACTGAATACATACACACCGAAGATCGTGCTGAACCAGCGCGGCTCCAGGCTCATCAGCCAGTCGAAGCTGGCAAAGGTGGTGGTGAGGGCGAACAGGAGCATGAATGGCGCAGAGAGCTTGCGCATGCGCACTGACCTCTCGACGTTCTGCTCACCGACATCCTGTGCGAGTGAACCACGCGTGAAGTGCACGGCGAAGGCGATCCACACGGTAAAGAAGAAGACTGCCCGAATC
>JBDGYW010001534.1:0-1078 GCA_039588935.1 Gemmatimonadota bacterium
ACTGAACGTGTCCCGGAGACGGACGACAAGTACGCGCTGACGATCGTACTCACTCCTTCCCCGCGGGGTCGGGGTGGGGCACCGTAGGGCGGGCAAACGGAATGCTGATGACTGCGCCGAGTCCTCGGCTGCCTCAGGTTCGGATGCGGTCGGTTGCCCACCATCGCCGCCCACGATAACTCAGGACGGCGAACCGCGTACCCCGTGATGATGGCAAAGCTAGCGCCTTCAAGCGTCCGACGACGACCCACGTTGTGGCGTCCATGCCGCTATCCAGGTACACTTCTAAGCCGTTTCGACCGGCCCGGGTGTCTTGCCAAGCGGTGGAAGGGACGTATACGGGTGGAAGCCGAACTGGTTAATCTGTCAGACCCTGGGGGCCCCCCATTTACTTCCGGGGCGCCAGGTTTGGTTGAAGGAGCCTGAACTAACGACTAGACCACAACGGCATGTCAACATGCCATGAAGTGGCACTGAATCTACGGGCCGTCGCGGAGAGATTCGTTGCTCGCTCGGGCGAGTTTGCGCACATCGTTTTTGGTCTTAAGGACCCCCTGCACAGGGAATTTGAGGCATCTTGCGACGCCCGACGCGGGAAGCGGATCGCCGAGCCAAGTTGCGGGGCGCGTTTTGGCGGGCATTGAATTCTCTGCGGCCGACAAGTTTTTCTGGCTTTGCGTATCCTGTTTCGTGTAGCATCGTGGATGTAAGTTGGATTTGACATCTGGCCAGCGGATGCCGAAATCCAAGTCAGTTAAGAATCCTGGAGGCTAGGAGGATCCTGGGATGCCGTCGCCATCTAGCCGCGACGCGGTCTGCGGCGTACGTATCATCGGATCGGCCTTAGTCCTTGGGCTTCTAGCAGTATCGTATAACTCGCCGATTGAGGCCATGCCGGGGGACGCGCAGGCTGAGGCGCCTAGTAAGATCACTGGCGATTCAGATTCTACCTCCAGCAACCTTGCCACGGATAAAGGGATCACCATTCCGTCGGCAATACGCGACAAACTGCTTGCGGCTCACCGTCCGGATCAACTGTTGGTGCGATTCCGGCAGGATCGCGGGAAGCGCAATCGGC
>JBDGYW010001534.1:1085-2202 GCA_039588935.1 Gemmatimonadota bacterium
ACTCGAGCTTGTCGAGATCCCCGATACCGACCTAGCCTCCGCATTGGCCGTGTATTCGGCCAGCCCGGAAGTTGCCTACGCAGAGCCGGATTACATCGTCCATGCCGACGACTTTCCGAACGATCCAAGCTTCAGTGATTTGTGGGGGCTCTACAACACCGGCCAGACGGTGAACGCCGACCCGGGCACCGCCGGAGCGGACATCCGGGCTCTGCAAGCCTGGAATTTCTGGACGGGCGACCCGCAGTTTCGGATCGCAATCATTGATACCGGCGTCAACTACGAGCACCCAGACCTGGCAGAAAATATCTGGACGAACCCTGGCGAGATACCCGGAAACGGCATCGATGACGACGGCAATGGCTGGGTGGATGACATTCACGGATACGATTTCATCAACAACGATCCTGACCCGATGGATGACGGCGCGCATGGCAGCCATACGGCAGGCACTATCGGGGCGGTAGCCAATAACGATGAAGGTATCGTCGGCGTCAACTGGCATTGCAGCATCGTAGGCCTGAAGTTCCTCAGTTCGAGGGGAAGCGGTTCAACAAGCGACGCCATCGAGGCGATGGAGTACGTTATTGACAACGGAATCCGTGTTTCGAACAACAGTTGGGGCGGAGGCGAATTCTCTCAAGCTCTGTATGACGTTATCGAAGCTTCGCAGTCCGTTGGCCATATATTCGTTGCAGCTTCCGGCAACAGCGGCGCCAGTACGGATACCTGGGCGCATTATCCTTCCTCGTACGATCTGCCGAACATCATCTCCGTTGCCGCGACAGATAATGACGACGGGCTGGCGGCCTTCTCCAACTTCGGAGCGGCGACGGTTGATGTGGGTGCACCCGGGGTCATCATCCTCAGCACGGTCCTGGGGAGCGACTACGATTACTACAACGGCACTTCGATGGCGACGCCGCATGTGACCGGCGTGGTAGCGCTGGCCATGAGCCGCAGGCCAGACTGGACCTGGCAACAGGTCCGGGATCGATTGCTCACCAGCGTCCGTCCAGTTGATTCCTTGCTCGGACGTACCGTTTCTGGCGGCGTCGTCAGCGCTTTGAACATCGGTGACTGTAACGAGAACGGGGTTGAAGATGAGGACGATATT
>JBDGYW010001535.1:0-2548 GCA_039588935.1 Gemmatimonadota bacterium
CGGCGATCCGCCCCCGTCACTGAGATTGGAGAGCGTTAGAATTTCTTGGAAGTCGGCTGGCAGCGTGATTTTGTCTTCGCCCGAAGTCGTGGAGGAGATCGCGATAGCTTCCTGGCCCTCGTGCGGGATCGCGTCGTAAACGATGCGAGCTGCTTCATTGGCGTAGAACGACGCGTCAGCGAGCACGATATCGGTGCGGTTGCCAAGAGCCTGAGTAGCTTTCGACATGATGTCGCCGAGGTTCCAAGCGTTAGCCATTAGTCATCATCCTTTTCATTCAGCGAGCTAGCACTGTAAACTCGCGGTATGCGCACCGTTATCTCCGACACATGAGCTAGCACTGTAAACTCGCGGTATGCGCACCGTTATCTCCGACACATTAGAGGGTATAGTGTCTATAGTAGGCGTCATCAGCTAGTATCCTCGTCCGGGTCGGTTGACTCGACATGCCCAAACTCTATGCCCAGCGGACGCACGCGAACCGGGAAGACGCGCACGGGACGCACCGTGATTGGGTGAACCCATTGAGCGCCAACGACTGCAGCCGCGCCGCTTATCGCCCATCTGAACGGTCCAAAGATAATCCGCCACACTAGATGCTCGGATCGAGTTCAGTTGGGAAGACATTGTCGGCGGTCGTGGTTGCACTAGCACTCCAAGCAAGCGTGGTGTCGTCCTCCTCGTAAACGTTGAAACTGGCTCCGCTCAGCTCGACGCGGTTTCTGAGAGCGCGCAGAGCATCACGAGGCGTGCGGACTGTCGAGGAACCGGAGTCGGTGCCCGTTCCCATATCGCGGTTGAGCAGACCATCGGAGATTTCGTTAACGGCATCAGCCGCTAGCGCAGCTGCATCGATTGCGGAAGCGCCGAACGCAGTGGATGCGATTCCTCCAGCGTGGACTGTTACGCCGCTGCCATCAATATCGTTTAGGGCTCCGATTAACGTCGCTGTATTGGTAGTGCCCGCTATCGTCATCACTGAGTCGTTATCAATACCTTGAATCGTTGCAGCAGAGTGTGTTCCAGCATGCAACGTGACTCCTGAACCGTCGATGTCATTGAGAGCACCGATGAGGGTCGCGCTATTGGTGACTCCTGCAATAGTCATGACGCTGTCATTGTCTATGCCTTGTATCGTCGCGGCGCTATGAGTCCCTGCGTGCAGAGTGACACCGGAACCGTCGATGTCGTTTAGGGCTCCTATCAAGGTTGCTGTGTTCGTGTCGCCCGCGATTGTGTTGTTGCTGATGTCGAGGTTGGATTGGGTTGACATCGGATTGAAGTTGATGATGTTGGCAGTTGCTACGTGCTGAGGAAAATCGCCAGCGTCGTGCCAGACAGCTAGAGTACCAAGAGTATCTACTTCGCCAGCAGCATATAGTACATGCCATCGGTTGCGTCCACAGCAGTTGCGGTTGCGCCAGCGGTTGCGGTCGCGCCCCCGTTCTTGGAGATACGAATAGCGTCACCAGCCGCGCCGGTGTCAGGCGAGGTGCCGTTCGATGTAAAGAGGCGCATCGGAACTCTGCGTCTAGCCGCTGTGTCTTCGTCAAGTTCGATAAGTAAACTCATGCAGCAAGTCCTAGGACAACGTTTCTGTAATAGTGGCTGCTGTAGTAAGGTGAGATTACAGCAGCAGCGGGCGCTGCAGCAACACGACGATTGCGCCGCAACTGACGGAACGGCCCGAAGAGATCCTCGTCTTGCACCCAACGGGCTAAATCGCCCCAAGTCGAAGTTGTCATGCGAGAGAGCACCGGATTCGGCACCGCCACCAGCGTCACCGGAAGCGCCAGATGTTATATCACGGAAGTGTGCCGCTGTGAGAGCGCCGTTGTATGTGCCAATGGCTACGATGGTATCACCATCGTTAACGCCGGTTGTAGCAATATCGCTGTTGACTCCAGAAGAGGACTGCACCGTGCGGAAACGTATTGACGGCGTTGTGCGGAACTGCATATTGAAGCCATCAACGTTGCCGGTTGTAGAGTTGACAAATCCCAGGCTCGCTGACGGAGTCGCATCGTCTACTTCAACAATGACCGCGACGGTTATCTGGTCGCCAGTGGGTAGGATTGTTGCTGGCGCTGTGCGAAAGTTGGTCTGAGTGGCATCGTTGTCAACCGCGATACCGTAAACACCCACTTGGCGCGTTCCCAGAGTGCCGGAAAGCGTGATAGGAGTGCCGAATATGTCGTAGCTGGACTTCTGTGGAGCCGACAACGACAAGTCGGCAAACACCAAGTCTCTCCAAAACCAATCCCAGAACGGATCGGTGTTGAGCCGGTTGATGATCCCTGGCGGAGGCTTGTTCGAGGAGTGCGTGAAGCCCCAGCGATATGCGTAGTAGCCATTGACGCTGAAAGAGCGCTGCCAAGTGTCACCGGTCGATTCGAAACTCGCCGCGATGACGGGAGTGTCGTCCCAGTCGGTCGTGGCCGAGTTGAGCCCGCCAATTGCGGTGTAGAGATTGCCTGTGAGTTCCCCGGTGTTGCCGCTATCCGCGTGCCAGCTGATGACGAAATCCACAACGGAGTCAGCGGAAGCC
>JBDGYW010001536.1:0-2158 GCA_039588935.1 Gemmatimonadota bacterium
CGTCTGGGTTGCGCGTGAGTGTGCCCGGCTGGGGCGTGAGATGCTCGGCGCCAACGGGATCACGGGTGCATACCAGGTGGGACGGCATTTCTGCAACATCGAATCGGTCTACACTTACGAGGGAACGCACGACATCCACACCCTGATCCTCGGCCAGGCGCTCACCGGGATTCAGGCTTTCTCCTGATCAACGCCGACATCGATACGGAAATCAGTGCACCCATGTAGCGCTGATCACAGGCGGGTCGGCGTCCACCACTTCACTTTCGAGGCCTGCTCAGGATTCACTCGCGTTACGGCCCACGGAGTTGCTAACCCACCCGAAGTGGGCATTGTCCCCGGGGCTTCGACGTCCGGGGTTACCCCCCGAGCGCCTCCCGGGTGGCTACCGAGTCGAGCCGACAATGACTCGGGCGGATCTCTCATCCGCTGGTCCTCTGCACCTTCGTGGCGCACTGAGAAATGCGGGCTAGCGAAAAAGCTGATGCGAGAGGCACCAGGGGAAATGAGCTGCTACTACGAGGCAGGCCCGTGCGGTTATGCGCTCCAGTGGCGAATCCGAGCCGTGGGTGTGACGTGCCAGGTTGTCGCGCCGTTACCTCTGTGCGGCGT
This sequence comes from Gemmatimonadota bacterium, assembly GCA_039588935.1. GTDB lineage: Bacteria > Gemmatimonadota > Gemmatimonadetes > Gemmatimonadales > GWC2-71-9 > JBDGYW01. The sequence goes on from JBDGYW010001536.1 coordinate 613, forward strand.
GTTGGGAGCGAGCTCTATTTGACCAAAGGTCCAGTTCTGGATCGTCTTGTAGGACCGTGGGGCGGCCGGCAGTCGGTTGCCATGAAGATCCGTCCGGACCCCGACCCATACCCTTCCCGCTATTCGGCGAGGCAGATCCGAGGTGGGCGCGCGGCACCCGGCAGCCCTTTCGCGCCGGCGCGCACTGCCACGGTGCCCGGAAAGGTGATAGAGTTTTTTAAACTTCTCTGCGGCGCGTTGAGGAGGGTGCTGTCGGATGCAGAGCTTCGCGGGCGAGCCTTTGAACAGAACGTGCGCCGTATCGCACTCGAGGCGAATATGAGATTCAAAATGGAGCGACTCGCGGCCATGCTGGAAACCGTGATCGTCGAAACGCGGCCCTAGCTGTAGTAGCTCAGCGACACTCTTCCAGCGAAAGCAGGCCAAGTAGATCCCGATAGTGTATGAATCGAGACTCAACTCGACAGCTCGACCAATCGCGGGAACGGAGTTGCGTCGTGGAACATAGTCGGGTTAGAGCCTACTTCGAGCAGCCGGGTCGCTACCTACGGAAGAACCCTAACATCGAGAGAAGGCGAAGGCTCTTGCGTGACCTGATCGGTGCGCTGGTGGACGGACGAACCATACTCGACCTTGGATGTGGAGATGGCAGTCTGTCGATTCAGTTCGGCACCCGCGCTGCTAGCCTTACCCTGGTTGATTTTTCCGAGGCAATGCTCGATAGAGCCCGCGCTCTTGTTCCTGCGAAGCAGGCTTCGCATGTTGAGTTCGTATGCTCGGACCTGATGCACTTTAATCCAGGTCGTCGGTACGACATCGTCCTTTGTATTGGTGTCTTAGCTCACGTGGAATCGGTCCAGCATGCACTCGACCGCATCAGCGATTTTGTCCAACCCGGCGGATACTGCATCCTGCAATTTACTGACAACGACAAACTAAGTGGAAAATTCATCCACCAGTACGATGACATGCGGAGAAAACTGACTGGAGCGAGCGTTCATCGCACAAACCGGACTGCAGCCCGGGAGGTGCTCCGGCGCGCCGAAACCTGCGGTTTTATGCTGGAGAAGACGCAGTATTATCTCCCGCTCATTCCCGGGATTGGGCGATTGCCCGCCAATTGGGGTCATTACGGGTAAGGTGTTCTCGAAGCCCTGGTTTTCCTTCATGAGATCTGAGGCGCTCTACCTTATGCATCTCCAGCAATGACTTCGTTGACAACACTACACCAAGGCTGCGGTCGTCTTCCCCTCGCCGTCACCCGTGTAGATATGGACGAAGGCCTGACTGATGGTCAGTCTCCTGCCCGGTGCTGAGATGTGCCGACGGCCGCTGGTGCGGCTGCGTCGTCCGGTCTCAATTCTTCAATAACTCCCGCATCCACCCAATTAATATCGCCCCACCCGTTTCCGGGACTGTCTGTCATCTGAATGATGTCACTACAGGTGACGGGAAGGTCAGACTGGGATCGGCCTATTCTCCTGTTGCTTCTAAAGAAGAGGTATTTTCCATCCCCGTTTCTCAGGCGGGTCGGCGTCCACGACTT
>JBDGYW010001537.1:0-928 GCA_039588935.1 Gemmatimonadota bacterium
CCAGTGGGAGAGCCGCGTGCATGCGGCGATCGCGCAGCAGACGCTGGCACCTGTCGGACTGTTGGTCACCAAGCTGACGATGGACCCGCTCGATACTTGGCGCAAAATACTGCCGGAGATTACGACGCCTTGGATCGTTCGCATCGATGGTAACGTCGTGCTGCAGCCGAGCGCACTGGAAGAGTTGCTGCGGCTCACGCAGTCCGCGGATACAGGTGCGATCCTGGCCAACGTGCGCAACGACATCGTCGGTCCGCTGTTTACACAGCAGTACAACCTCGGACACCTTTTCGTCTACCGCAAGGACGCGCTGGAGTCGCTGGTCGTTGACGCGCCGACTGCGTCGCATTGTTCCGTGCTCGAGCTGCTGGTGGCACGCGGTGACGATCGTATCATCGAGCCGTTCTCTCGTACGGTTGCTGAGAGTACGAAAGGCAGGGCGACAGACGATCCGTACCAGAACAAGCTCCTGACGCTCGGCGAGGCTATGGTGGGCGGCACGCCGGAGGAGATTTATCAGTACTGCTACCGGCTGGGAAGCTACGATGCATACCGTGGTTTCTACCGTGCCTTCGTGCTGCTAATGCAGTCGATGAGCCAGCACAAGCACCCGCTCTGGCCGCTTGCGTTTGTCGGGTACTTCAGCGGCACAGAGGACAGGAGTCTGAAGCCTCTTGACGAGGGGAGCATGACCGTGGCTGCGCAGCGCAGCTACGATACGAATGAATCGAGACTGATGGACATCATGGACCAAGGGTTGGCCTACCTCCCGGAGTTATAATGGCAAGCGGTCGAGTTGGCGCACGCAAAGAGATCGAGCTATCTGATAGCGCAGGCGGGCAGTACCTTGCTGCACGCCCGCGGATCTTGCGTGTCTATCCGAACGCACATGTCTGGAAGACGGAAGATCACCCGACTGAAGGCATCG
>JBDGYW010001537.1:942-2027 GCA_039588935.1 Gemmatimonadota bacterium
AGGCATCGGCATTTCTGTGGCCGTACTCTCGGCGGATGTCACGTCGCTGGCAGACACGCTGCAGAACCTAGCGCTTCAGACCTACGAGACATGGGAACCGATCGTCGTGTGCACAACACCGCGGCGGCGGCGCGAGCTCGAGAGCGTGGCGATGCGGTACAGGAAGTACCTGCCTAACCTCAAATTCGCAGCGCCGCCGCATAAGGTAACGACGGCGCGTGCGCTCAACGTCGCACTCGATCTCGCTGTGCATCCGTTGTTCTGCTCCGTCCTCTCACACCACGGCCTGCACTCAGAAACACTGCGCGTTGTCGCTGCGGAGACGCAGAAGCAAATGGCACAGGTGTATCACACCGCGGCGTTCGTCGGACGTGAGAACTGGCGACTTGGTAAGATTCGCGCAGCCACTGTGTCCAACCCGCGCCGACTGTGGAGTGGCATCAGCGAGCCCGGTACGCAGATGGCGATCTACTGGACAGAACTTGTTCGCAAGCTGGGGAAGTTCCGCATTACGGACGGGCCGTCCATCACCACGCACTGGGATATGATGTACCAGATGCTTGACAAGGGCATGAACGTACACTACATCAACGCTGCGCTCTACCTGTGGCGCGACGCCAAGATGCCGCTTTCGGCATACCCGAGGCGGAAAGAAGGGATTGGACTGCGGAAGGTCTTGATCCTGAAACGCTGGCCGCACAGGTTCCAGGACATCCCCGATGAGTAGACGGAAACGCATTCTGATCAGAAACACCATGGCGCCTGGCGACCTCGTCGTCATGAGCGCCATGGTTCGCGACATCCAGCGGACGCACCCTGGTCAGTTCGACATCGGTATTGACTCGTCGTGCTCGGCGATCTACGAACAGAATCCCCACATCGTTCCGCGCAACACCTTCCGCACGAAAGCATTTTGGGTCGCCAAGTATCCGCTGATCCACAAGTCCAATCAGAACCGCAAGCATTTCATGTGGGGCTACCTCGACTACTTCAACGAGAAGCACAAGACCAACGTCCGGTTGCACGAATTCAAGCCCGACATTCACCTGTCGGAGGAAGAGAAAGCGACGCGGCCGATCGAAGAG
>JBDGYW010001538.1:0-2143 GCA_039588935.1 Gemmatimonadota bacterium
CGTGGAGGCGCAACGCCGCATTCGGCAGTGGCTTGAGGGCCTTGAGGCAATCACGGCATTCGGCAATGTGCCTAAGCTCGTGGACGTTGATATCCGCGCCGCCTGCGAGGCGTTCGCTGTCTCAGATCGCGAGGACTGGCCGCAAGAGGCGATTCAAATGGTTCTAGACCGCATCCTGAAGGCGGTGTTCGGTGATTGAGAAGGTGAAGGTTAAATGTTGGTTCAGGCACCTGAAGCCAATTATTGCCGAGGGTGAAATCTCGTGGTGCAACGGAATAGAGATTCTCACCATCTATGGCTGCGTGGGGATATCAGCCTATCGGGTGATTCGATGACGTGTAAACGCTGTGGAGGTGTCGCTGTCTGGATAGGTGCCCTTCGTTACATTACCCAAAGAGGTTGGGTTCGATCCTCCCCCAAGCGACTACTACAGGTGCATCAGATGCCATTTCGTGTTTGCTGTTGTTGGAGGCAACGATGACGACTAACTCTCTCGCTGACGAGGTGGAGGGGTTGTGTCCATTCAACCCATGCGCCATTGATAAACTACACAAGCTGTCGGGGCGCAGTGAGGAAGAAGGTCCACCGCTTGATTTCAGTGGGCCTTGGTGCAGCCACAGTTGCGCCAGCAAAAATCAGCCTGCATGTTACTGGCCCGGCCACGACCTCGCCCGGCGGGTGAGGGAGATGGAGAAGCAGGCGAGTAACGATCGTGTGATTGCACATGTCCACGGGTTCAAGGGGAAGCCATGACGACTGACGCAGAGAAGGCGGAGCGCCGACAACGAGACATTTCGGTACGCTGTGGCCCGTCTCATCGCCGCCGCAGAGTGGCGGGCATTGGAGAAGGTTCTACTGGGAAACGAAACACCCGTCTCTATTGATTCTCCGCAATGCTTCAGGGATGAGCAGAATTGGAGGATTCACCTGGCCGTCAGGACTGCGCACAGAGAAGCCCGCCGCAGATACGAGGAGGTGAGCAAGTGAGCGACTCGAAGAAGTGCCCCCGCTGCGGGACGGAGGGGTGTCCGAAGTACGGACATGAGCGGCATCCTGCCGCCTACCCGCAGACAGATCCAATGGTGGCCGACATCGCCTGCTCGCTGCGGGTACTGGTTCGGCAACGCGATGCAGAATATGGGCAGATGTACGCAACCTGCGGTCATGGTGCTGTGTTCTGTCATCACTGCTGGGCAGCGGCAGGTTATCCAGGAGCGAACCGATGACGACTGACAAGCCCGACGTGGCGGCGCTGGACAGTAATAACCCAACCGACTGGCAAGAGGCGCTCGATAGCATTTCCACTTCAGCCTGCGGAGACGACAACTGCGTCGGTGGTTGGGAGATTGAACTGCTGCGGCGTCGAATCCGCCGCGCCCTCCGCGCTGTTGAGGTGAGGATGAGGGAGAGGGCGGCAGGAGAGGGCGGCAGAGGAGGCGGACAGTAATTGCCCATGTGGCGACAGCTACAAATGCAATGGCGAAGATGACCACCACTGTACTGGACCATATGAGACCTGCAAGTGTGAAGATATTAATATGCCCGGTGCCAAAGAATGTAGTTGGTATGGGCATAAATCGACCCGCGCCCTGCCGCTGGAGACGGAGGAGCCATGAGACAGAAGAATGATGGCTGTCCTCACTTCTGGTGCTGGCGAGATTGGCTATATACAACGTGGCAATATATCTGCATCGGCGTCGGTGGTCTATTGCTCATCCTGCTTCTCTTGTTTGGAGACCCATGCCAATGACTAACCCCCTGCGAGACGAAGCGGAGCGGCGGTTGCGGAAGCTGTTACAGCCCGGGTTGATGGACGGCTACATTGGCTATACCGACGCCACTAACATCATCGTGCAGATGGTGGAGGAGGCCGTCGCTGCCGAGCTGGAGCGGTGCCTGAGTGAGTGTAATCAAGTCCGTGATGCCGAGTTGCGTCACTCGCGGAAAGCGAACGATAACGGACGCAACGCTAAGGCACTGCTACACGTCGAGCGGTACGAAGCTGCGAAAGAATGTGCCGACGCCATCCGCAAGCCGCCGAGAGAGGAGGAGTGATGAAACATCTCCGTTCAGACTACAACCGCATTCAGGATCCCGAGAACCTCATCCCTGCCGATGAACCCGTTTTTCTCCTGCGGGCAAA